>DATAOM010000032.1:0-5423 GCA_036265775.1 Ktedonobacterales bacterium
CGGCCTGGATGGTATGCGTTTGACCTGGGGCAGTATCGCCCCTGCGATGGCACGTACTGCCTTTCCCCTTACGAGGACCTGCCGCCGATCCCTGCTCCAGACGAGTCGCTTGCGTGGCTCGGCCCACTGGACGAGCGTACCGATCAGCAGATGCAGATCCACCGCGACAGGCAGGTAGCGAGCGGCAAGCTCGACCAGATCGTGGCCTCGGCGCAGCGGCTGGGTCTGACGCTGCCACCGTCGTTCTTGCGTCTGATGGAGTCACCGGAACTGCAGGAGCGCATCCCCTCCTGCACGGCCTGCTACTTCAGCCTCTCGGACGACATCATTCCCTGTCCTGGAAGCGAGCAGGGCTACATTGTTCGTTTCCTGAACGACCAGCAGGAAGTGCTGCTCTGGTATCTGTACCTGACACCTGCAGGGGAGCAGCGCGTGCTGGTCTCGCCCATTATGCTGGATGAGGTGGCGCAGCGAGGGCCACTCAGCGAGGAGTGGCGTCAGTCGATTCTGGCGAACACCTTCGAGTGCGCGCCGAGCTTCGCGGAGTTCATCTACCGCTTCTGGCTGGAGAACGTGATCTGGTTCAAGCTCAACGACACTGCGGCGTCGCTGACCGCCGAGGAGCAGGCCTATGTCACGCACTATGAAAGCCACAACGGCGCCGACCACTAAGGCTATCCAGCCGTCAGAGGTGGCGCCAGGTGTGCTCAGTATATTCGCGCAGCCACAGCTCATCGACTACGATGAAGTCGTGATCGTCCGCATCATGCCAGCGCAGGATACCCATCGAGCATGCCTCGACACGCCCGCCGCGATCTGACCGATCCCAATGGAGGTCAGCCAGTTTGCACGAAAGCGTCACGCCGTTGGTATCCGTGGTGATCCGGCATGGACCGCCGTAGTGGCCAAAGAAATGGTACGCGGGCCGCTCCTGATCTAGCAGCATGCCGATCTCGTCGAGGCCAGCGCCGGGTATCATGAAGTTCCGCCGCGCGTCATGCGTCAGCAAGACATTTATCGGCTGGTTTCCCAGGTCATACAGCCGCTCGGCCTCGCGTTGCTGGATGTACTTAGGTTTCTGGTCATCATCTTCTCCAGCGGGCGCGCCGATCCGCCCCACACCGAGAGTCGTGATGATCCCATCGCCTGCAGTAAAGGAATAGGGCGCGCCGGTTCGCAGCAGCCAAACACGGCGATAGGCGTCCACAGGGAAGATAGCGTCGCCCGTCGCCGCTTCGCGCGCATCGAGCCAGGCGTGATCCTCATGGTTTCCGCGCACAAAGACGAGATTCGTCTGCGTGCGCTCAAGGATCTGCGCGACCTGCGGCTTGAAGTCATGAAAACCGTTCATGAAGCCAAGTTCGGTTGGGTCGACGCTGGCGAAACGCCGCGTCGCTTTATCCAGCGCAGCGCTATCGGGAAACACTCCCAGGTCGCCCGCCTGCAAGATGAGATCGATACGCTGCCCGGTCTCCTGCTCCCAGCGCGCACAGAGCATGAAAGCAAGCAGGATCCTGCCATGGACATCCGCGAAGACAGCGATATTCACGACACAACCCTGCTTCTCAAACTACATCTCTACTCGTCGCCGAGCGTCTGCGTCGCCAGCTCCTCGCCCGCGCGCAGCTCTTTCTCATACGTCGTAAAGCGCATCGAGACGTACATTCCCGCGCGCTCGTAGAGCCGCAGCGCGCCGGTCAGGTTCTGCGCGTCCACGCCAAGGACGACGGTGGGCATACCTCGGCGATAGAACTCGCCGAAGGTGTGCAGCAGCAGCGCCATTCCCAGTCCGCGTGTGCGCCAGGGCCGGCGTACGCCGAGGGTGTTGAGCCAGCCGGTCTCGGGCGTTTGGCGGCAGAGCGAGAAGCCCGCGATCTGCCCGTCCTCCTCGGCGATGAACCAGAGCGTCGGGTCGAAATCCTCGCGGTTGACACGCTCGATCCAGCTCTCGAAGGTGCGTGGCACATGCCCCCAGTGGTCGGAGAACGCCTCCTCGACCGCCTCGAAGACGGCGCGCTGGTCCTGAAGCGCCTCTTCACCTGTCTTCACTGTGCGCAAGGTGACGCCCTCAGGCCAGATAGGCGCTGGTGGCGGCTCCGTCATGTCGATGCGCATGCGGTAGAAGTTGCGAATCGGCGCGTAGCCCTCGTGGGCGAAGAGCGCGCCCGCCTCCTCGTTGAGTCCGTTCGCGCCGAAGCCGATGCTGACGCGCGCGCCCTCGGGAGCGGCGCCAATCATCTCGCTCGCGCGGCTCTCGCAGAGGTGGATGAGCGCCGTGCCGATGCCGCGCTCATGCTGCGTCGGATGCACATAGCCGTCGCCGAAAATCTTGCCACTGCCCTGGTTGAAGACCGTCGCGTAGCCCGCCAGCGCGCCCTCCGGCGTCAGAACGAGCCAGGCGTCTTGCGCGGGATCAATCGTCTTCCAGTCGGCGAGAATATCCTCGGTGGTCCAGTCGTCGTGCTGGCCGAACTCGGCGTCGTCGGTCTCGCGCAGCAGCGTGAGGATGGCGGGAATGTCCTCTTCGCGCGGCGCGCGCAGGGTGTAGCCGGTAGGTAGTGTCTCAATCGTGGTCGCGTTCATGCGGAAGTCGTGTCCTTCTCGTTAGGGAATGATAGGTAGCGAATGAGTCCAGCCTCATCTGGCGCATGCCCCGCGAACGCCGTCAGTTCCAGTCTGGTGCAGTCAATCGCAGAGTTAGCGCGGAGGCTGGCCTGCGCGAGTGGTGATGCGCGTGCGCTGCGGCGCGACGACACCACCCACTGAGGTAACGGATGCATTCGCCAGCGCGCGTTGTCGCCGGGCAATGACCTGCTCCAGCGCAGCGCTGACAATCTCGAAGAGTTCCAACTCGTTGAGCGCGGAGGTCTCGCGCGCGCGGAGCGTCGCGTTCAGCGCCTCGCCGGTCTCGGCGTAGAGCCGCTCGACCACGAAGGTCAACGCCTGCGCGGCGGGCGAGGGTGAATTCGTCGGCTCGGCGAGCACGTTACGGTCGGCGTGTAAGAGAACCCACGCGCGCTCGCGGTGGTTGCAGCGCAGCGCCCGGCAGAGCGCCTCGACGGTGGCGCGCGGCACTTTGACCATGCGGCCATTTTCGAGTCGCGCGAGCCATGTCTCGCTCACCGATTCATAGTAGGGGTCGTCGGGAGATAGCTCACGGTAGAGGCGCGTCAGCAATTGCGTGCGGGTCCAGCCGCGCAGTGTGCGCAAGCGGGCGATCGCCTCGCCACAGCGAATCGCGGCGAGCTCCGGCGTTCCGTCGGCAGCCATAAGGGTACACTCCTGGTAAGACTGGGGAAGAGAGATCGTATCTCGACCGAGATGAGGGCCGCAGGTGGCGCATAGAAGCGCGAGATCGCACGGAGGCGAGCGGCAGGTCGAGCCGCATCGGCGACGCAGGGCGCAGGGCGCTGCTTCCCGAGTTGCGGGGACATAACCAGTAACTTACCGGAGGGTCAACATGGGAGGCGTCTCCTCGAAGTGGAGAGGCTGCGAATCGAGTCTCGTGTCAACAAACAAAGTGGGTGATAGTGGTGAGAGCGAATCTGCTGACACACACCGAGCGCAAGTGTACCACAAATCTTCACGCGACAGGTAGCAGATTTCTGCATCTGGCAAAAGATCGTTAAAGCGGCGGAAGGTAAACATCTCTGCGGTATGGCATAATAGGCCGCAACAGCAGCGACCTCATACATCATCGCCACACTTGGTAAGGAGCCGTCACCAATGCCCGATGCCAGCACGACGACACAGACCTCGACGCCTGCGCTCGACCTCGCCGCGATTCGCGCAGCCTTTCCGTCACTCAACGTCGAACTGAACGGGCAGCCGGTCGTCTACTTTGATAACCCCGGCGGCACGCAGGTTCCGCAGGCCTGCATCGACGCGATAGCACAGTATCTCAGCAGCGCCAACGCCAATACCGGTGGAGCTTTTCTTACCAGCCAGCACACCGACGCCGTCCTGGCCGAGGCGCACACCGCGATGGCCGACTTCCTCAACGCCGCCGACCCACGCGAGATCGTCTTCGGCGCCAACATGACCACGCTGACGTTCGCGGTTAGCCGCGCCATCGGGCGGACGCTCAAGGCAGGAGATGAGATCGTCGTCACCGCGCTGGATCACGACGGCAACATCGCGCCGTGGCTGGCATTGCAGGAAGAGCGTGGCGTCGTCGTGCGCATGGCGAATTTCGATCCGGCGACCTGCACGCTGGATATGGACGACCTGCGCGGCAAGATCAACGAGAAGACGAAGCTTGTCGCGGTAGGCTATGCGTCCAACGCGGTTGGGACGATCAACGACGTGGCGACGGTGATTGGCTGGGCGCGCGAGGCTGGCGCGTACTCGTTCATCGACGCGGTGCAATTCGCGCCGCACGGCCCGATTGACGTACAGGCGCTGGGCTGCGATTTCCTCGTCTGCTCAGCATACAAATTCTTCGGGCCACATCTGGGCGCGCTCTACGGGCGGCTACCGCTGCTGGAGTCTATAGCGGCGTACAAGGTGCGCCCGGCACTGGATACGCTTCCTTATAAGTGGGAGACAGGGACGCTCAATCACGAATGCCTGGCGGGGCTGGTCGGTACACTGGGCTATATCGCCGAGTTGGGGCGTCCTCTCATAGACCAGTACGCTGCGACCTTCCCTAGTATGACTGGGCGGCGACTGGAGTCGCACGCGGCGATGGCGGCGATGCAGGCGTACGAGCGCACACTGGCGACGCGGCTACTTGCCGGCCTAGCGACGATCCCTGGCATCCATATCTATGGTCTAACCAGGGAGGAAGACCTGATCCATCGCGTGCCGACGGTAGCGATCACGCTGGAGGGCTGGACGCCACGCGCATTGGCAGAAAAACTGGCGGAACACGGCATTTTCTGCTGGGATGGCAACTACTACGCGTTGACGCTGATGGAGCGGCTGGGGCTGGAGGAGCATGGCGGCGCGCTGCGCATCGGCATGGCGCACTACAACACCGCCGAGGAGGTGGACCGCCTGCTCGCGGCCTTGCGTGAGATTACGGCGCGCTAGCGACCTATGCCAGACGCGACTACGTTCACTCGTCACGCCACAGGGTGCGCCCCTCATAATCGTAGGACCATAGACGTAGAGCGGATTTGGCGCCATTCTCCGAGACGCTCACTACTGGCTCGCTGGTGAGGCTGCTCCACACGCCGCTGCGCAGGCTGTATGCGCTGTCGTTGCAGGCGACGACGATCGTTGCGCTCTTCGCCGCGATAAAGATCCGCTGCTCGCCCACGCATCTGCCAGATAGCGCAGGCTGTGGCGCCCAGGTGTTCCCTCCATCGCTGGAGAGCGCGTATTGTGTGTAGTCCGCTGACGTGGCGACGAGGGCGCTGCCATCGTCAGAGGCGCCGGTTGGGATGAGAGCAGTTCCGTCGATCACAGGGGGAGAGAGC
>DATAOM010000033.1:0-7764 GCA_036265775.1 Ktedonobacterales bacterium
TGCGGCTGCCGCGCGACCTGGCGTCGACGATCACCGGCACGGGGCTGGGCTTGTACCTGTGTCGCACGTACATGGAGGCGATGGGAGGGCGCATTTGGGTGGAGAGCAGCGGCGTTCCTGGCGAGGGATCGCGCTTCTATCTCCAACTGCAAACGCCGCCAACACGTCGCTCGGTGATGTCACAAGCGCGCTAGACGCCTCGAAGTGACAACGTATTTCGCAAGCCAGGGAAGGAAAATGAGGCTTTCATGGCGCGCGCGCTTCCACCCCGGCATCCTGGACTCCCCTATATCGGCGACACGGTCCCGCTGCTCACGAATACGCTTGCCTATGTCACGGCGCAGCGCCAGCGCTATGGCGATCTGTGGGGCACACAGTTCATCGGCCAGCGCGCCGCCGTGGCGATTGGCGCAGAGGCGCAGCGACAGATACTCATGAACAACGCGCAGTTTCCGGCGGCGCCTGGCTACGAGTTCGTCAAGCCGCTATTGGGGCATTCGCTCTTCGACATGGATGGCGATGAGCATACCCACGAGCGACGCGCTATGACGCCGGCCTTCTTGAATAGCCAACACACCGCATATCTCACGCGGCTCGATGACATTTTGGAGAAGACGCTCAGCGGGTGGGGGAACTCTGGGGAACGCGTCTTTTATCGAGACGCGCTCGCCGTTATGTTCGCGTTCTCTTGCGCGATTACCATTGGGATTGACACAAGCCCACAGGCCAGCGACGCCGATCAAGGCTTCATGCGCCATTGGATTTCCATGCAGGGCGGCCTCCTCAATCCAGTGCGGCTCGATGTCGTAGGGTCTCCCTGGCGCCGCTCACTTGCCGCGCGCAGGTGGCTTGATCGCTATCTCCTCGATCTAATCGCACAGCGGCGTGCCGCCTCATCCACTACGACGCCTGCCGCGCCCGCCGATATGCTTGACCTTCTCCTGCAGGCCCAACGAGCCCGCCAAGATGGAACCGCTGGCAATGGCGCGACGCTACTGAGTGACCGGCAGATCGTTGACCACATCATCTTGCTGCTTTTCGCAGGCTATGAGACGACGGCGGGCGCGGTTTCCTGGCTGCTGATCGAGCTGCTGCGCCAGCCACCGCACATCCTCGCGCGCGTGCGTGAGGAAATCCACGCCGAAGACCACGACGCTCCGGTCACTCTCGAGGGAATCAAGAAGACACCGTATCTGGATGCGGTGATCAAGGAGACATTGCGTCTGCATCCAGCGCAGCATGTGAGTATCCGTGGCGTCAGCGCGCCTTGGTCCTATGCTGGTCGGATCGTACCGGCTGGCTGGAGCGTGATGATCGCGCCGATGTACACGCACCGAATGCCCGAGTATTTCGCGGACCCAGAGCGATTCGACCCAGAGCGATTCCTGCCGCCGCGCGAGGAGGATCGGGCGCACCCATATGCGCTGGTCGAGTTTGGCGGTGGGGCGCATGCCTGCCTGGGGTCAGGCATTGCCAAATTGGTGATGAAGGCGATGGCGACAAAGGCGCTGCGCCGCTATGAACTGACCCTTTTGCCAGGGCAGGACTTCACCCCCGTCTTCATTCCCGCTGGCCGTCCTCGCGGCGGCGCACGCGTCCGCTATGCACATGTATCGTGGGATCCAGACGGCGCAGGGCAGGCGACAGCACCCAGGCGCGCGCAAGATGTGCGTAGAATGAATCATGCTGGCGCCGGACTTCCAAGTCGAGGCCGCGACTGGACCTTGCTCGGTGTGGCGCTCGTCGCCGGCGCGCTGGCCGTGGCGCTCGTCGTAATCCTCCTCAAGAGGCGCGGAGTGAGCAGCAGACACATCACAAGGATGCCCGGTGTTTGACTGGCGATCCATCGCATCTACCTTGCGCCCCGGTCGTGAGACCGAGAGTCAACGACGGCAAGCGGCGCGCGCCCAGGCAATCGAGCCGCTGCTCCGCATGGAGACCGCGACGTTCGTCGCAGCCAATCCGTCATTCGAGCGCTACGTCGGCCAGAGTGTGTTCTTCGCCACGGCATGCGCGCCGCAGATGCTTGTTGATGAGGATGCCGCCCTGCTGGCCTATCTCATCTGGTGGATCTTCATCACCGATACTTATATTGACAAGCAGGACATGTCATTTCTCTACGACAGCGAACAGGTTGAGCGCACGCTGTTAGCGTGCCTGCCAGCCCTCGTGCGCCGCTATGGTGAGAGCGAACTTCGCCGTATTGGCTGGTCGTCGCTCCCGCCTGCCCCTTGGTTAGATTCCGAGTCAGCGCTCCCGATAGAGGATACCAATAAGCCAGATGAGGAGCGCATCTTCAGCGACGCCTTGACACCGTGGCTGGAGAGGGTCGCTCAGCGCGGCGTTGGCCCGCGGCGGATTGCGCGGCAGGTCGCGCGCTGCATCGGCTCGATGCGTCAGGAGCTCGCCTGGTCCTGCGCGCTGAGCCAACATGCCCCGCGTTCACGCCTGCCAACACTTGATCAGTATCTCCTGGTCGCTGCGCGTACCACTGGACTGCACCCCACCGCCGCGCTCGTCGCTTCACTGGCGCCCCTATCTGGTCAGGCGTATCGGCGCGCATGGCTTTTGGTCGAGCGCGCGGCGCCCATTATCCGCTTAGCCAATGATCTCGCGTCCGATGACACAGATGGGATGGAGAGCCATCTCACCGCGCTCCACGCGGCGCACTTTGAGCAGGAAGGCGCATTGGCATGTGCGCATGGCTGGACGGCCGAGGATAAGCGTCAGGCGCGCTCCGTAGTCGCAAGCGCGCTGCAACGTCGATTGCGCGCCTTTGCCGCATCGCTTGAAGATGCGACACGGAGTGAAGGGCCACCCACCGATGCGCTCTCGCAATTCGTCACGCGTACGCTCGCAACGTCGCTGGCTGCCTATGGTGACGGAAGCGATTATGTGACGCCTGAGCCATTGCGTCTGGTCGAGCCATCCCTTCCAGCTATCGGAGCCGATTCCGATACCGAGTTTGCGCCTTATCTCGACCTTTCCGTCGGGTATGCCGATCAGCCAATTGCCCATTGACCGCTGGTAACGAACGAGGGCGCAGGCAAGCGTTCTGGTGACTGCGCCAAGCCAGGCGCCCCGAGTGCGCCGGTGCTCGAGGCATGGGACCACGTGAGCGCGCTCAAGCCGCGCTCCGCGTAGAGTCATCCCGCCTCAGGCCCAAGCTCCTGGCGCGCCAGGGCGATAGAGGCATCGAGGGTGAGCGCCTCCCCTTCCACGAAGAGGGTCGCCAGCGTTTTTTCGTCAATTTCAGCGCGTAGGCGATCCAGATCACATTGGCGCAGATCACGCTCGGCGGGGTCGAGTAGGCGCGGCGCGACGTCGCGGTGGACTGTAGCCGCCCCATGCAGACGCGCCGCACGCTCCAGCGCGCCCCGCTGACAGGCGAGGGTTCCCACTCGCTCGACCAGCCACCATAGATACTCGTTTGCGTCTGTTCGATGTACGAGCGCCGCCAGCGCCTGCGCCAGGTCGCCCAGCGCCGATGTGACGTCTCCGTGGGCGAGCGCAAGGCTGGCGCGAAAGTAGCGGACGCGGGCGGAGCCGACGACGGCGCCGAGCGCGCCAAAGGTATCGACAGCCTCATCCAGATAATTGCGAGCGGCCGCCGCATCACCCAGGCGCCAGTAGGCGCGCCCCAGTGTCCAGGCGCAGTTCGCTACCCAGTAGTCGCTGCGTTCCAGCACGCAGCATCGATACGCCGGTGTTGTCACCTCGATGGCGCGCAGCGGTTCGTCCAGGACGATCAGCGCCTCACCGAGACCGTTCCAGGTGGCGGCGCGGGCAATTTCACTCTCACCCACCGCACGACTCAGCGCAAGGCTCTCCTCATAGTAGGCGAGCGCCTCACGTGGCCGGCCGGTGTCAACGTAGAGATTGCCGAGATTGAATAAGGGAAAGACCATGCCTTGTCGCTCGCCGGTCTCACGGTACAGCGTCAGGCACTCCTCATACAGCGCGCGCGCACGCTCGTAGTCATGGAGCGGCGCCACGATGTTGGCCAGGTTGCCCAAAGCGCCAGCGATCTGATTGCTGTCTCCCGACACGCGCCGCAACGCGAGCGCCGCTTCAGCCGCCTCGCACGCGCGATCCAGGCGATCGAGCCGGTACGCCATCACCAACACCCCGGTCCATGCCTGGGCGAGTTGCTCGCGCTCCTCCGGACTCTCGGGAGCGTCTGCGCGCGCGATGAAGCGCTCCAGCCAGTCCAGGCCTTCACGAAACTGGGCGCGCGTATCCCAATAGCGGCGCAGCCGGCTCACCATCCGCAACCCGTGGTCGATGGCGCCCGTCTCCCATGCCCATGCCAAAGCGGCGCGCACATTCTCGTATTCCAGTTGCAAGAGCGCGAAAAGCCCCGCAGGCTGATCCGTCACGCGCCAGTCGATGCGCTGGGTAAGGTCAAGGAAATACCCGGCGTGGCGCCGTCGCGCCTCATCCCACTCCCCAGTGGCGCGCAATTTCTCCCGCGCATAGGCTTGTAAGGTGACGAGCTGGGTATAGCGCTCGGCGCCCCCAGTGTCCGTTCGCCGCAGGAGGTGGGCGTCGACAAGAAGGGCGAGATCTGCCAGCAGCGCCTCCGTTGTCCGCTCGGTCACAGCCGCGACCGTGTCCACACTCGCGCCACCCACAAAGACGCCCAGCCAGCGAAACAGCCGTTGCCTTTCTGCGCTCAGCAGGTTATAGCTCCACGCAATGGTCGAGCGCATCGTACGTTGATGATCGGCGAGATCCTGTGGGCCATCCGTCAAAATCTCCAGAACTGACAGTTGCGCCACCCATTCCCCCAGGCGTCGCAATCCCACATGTCTGACGCGCGCGGCGGCCAGCTCGATGGCGAGGGGCAGCCCATCCAGCCGCGCGCAGATGTCGGCGACCAGGCGCCCTTCCTCCAGGGTCGTAAGGGTGAAACCAGGCTCTGCGGCGACAGCGCGCTCGACAAACAGCGCCACCGTTGGGACAGCGCGCAAATCGTCGAGAGAGGCTCGCTGGGTGGAATCTGGGAGGGCGAGCGGCGTGACGGGATAGGAGCGCTCACCACGCACATTCAAGGGCCAGCGGCTCGTTACGAGCGCTTTGACTCCCACACTGCCTATGAGCAGTGCTAACACGACACGAGCGGCGGAGAGCACTTGTTCGAAATTATCCAATACCAACGTGACGTGTCGCTGTCGTAACGCGTGAATCACCGTGTCGCGTAGGGATAGACCCCCGCTCTCCTGGAGGCCGAGCGCCCCAGCGATGGCTGGTAGCGCGCGGTCAGGATCGTGGACTGGAATGAGATCAACAAAGACAACCTCTTGTCGCCGCTCCTGCTGCAGCCGCATCGCCACGCGCAATGCCAGGCGTGTCTTTCCGACACCAGCGGCGCCCGTCAACGTGAGCAGCCGGGTCGCCGGATCATCCAACATGCTCAGCAGCGCGTCCTCGTCGCGCTCGCGACCGAAGAGCGGCGTCAACGGAACAGGGAGATTTCCTTCAGCCGGCGCACTGCCGCCTGCGCTTCCGGAGGGCGCCGTATCAATTGCAGCGGCCTGCTGGTCTGCGCCCCTCTCTGCCCAGCGCGCGTGCCGCGCGGCCGCGGCAAAGACCGCGGCCTCCTCGGCACTCAGCCCGAACGCAGCCACGAGCAAGTCCACGGTGCCTCGTTGGGGCGCCTGGGTCAGTCCACGCTCCAGCAGGCTAATCGCTTCAGGACTCACACCCGCGCGTTCGGCGAGTTCTTCCTGCGTGAGGCGTCGCTCACGCCGGTAGCGACGGAGTAACGTGGCGAAGCCGGGCGCATCGTTGGCTGCCATGCTCTCCCTCCGTCGCCTTGCGTGCGTTTCTGCGGCCATTGTAGCACTGCGCTCCAGCGCCACCTCGGTTGCTCACCATGCGATCTTCCGCGCAGTTTTGCGGGTGATAGTACGGATTCTCCGTGGTGTGCGCGTCATGTCCAAGCCATACTGCCTCAAAGCGACGGCTGGCAACCTCCCGGCGAAGTAATGAGTTGACAGCGACTGGAGCGTTGGGCGATGGACGGCGAGTCTGAGGTTCCTCCGCTCGTCGGAGCGCAACTGGCGCGCGCCGAGCGCGCCCTGGCGAACGCTGGCTTGTCTGCCCCACAAGACGAGGCGCTGTCGCTGCTTGGCGCGCTACTCGATACCTCAACCGCGTTGCTCGTTGCCCAGCCTGATCGCGGTATGAGCCAGTTGCAGGCCGAGACCTATACCACGTGGATTGGGCGTCGGGTGGCCGGGGAGGCGCTCGCGCACATTACCGGCCATCTGGCGTTTATGGGGTTGGACATCAGTGTGGGCCAACAGAGTCCGCTGCCGCCGCCAGATGCGCAGCAAGTGGTGGAGACAGCGCTGGAATGGGCGCGTCGCAGTGGCTCGCATGAACTCCTGGCTGCGGAGATTGGCGCCGGATGCGGAGCCATCTCTCTTGCTCTAGCCGCGTTCGAGCCACGCTTCACGCGGATCTATGCGATTGACTCTTCGGCCGTGGCGCTGCGGATCGCCTCCGACAATGGCGCGCGCTACTTGCTCAATCTGGTCATTCACTGGATAGAAGGAGACGACCTCGATGTGATTCGTGAGCCAGTGGATCTCGTCATCAGCGCCCACAGAGAAATAGCGCTCACTTCGAGATTCACCCAACTGCTGCAGCAGGCGTCGACCAAGGTGCGACCTGGTGGCGCGCTGATATGTAGCGTCGATGACGCCTCTCAAGCGGAGGTGACCGCGCACCTGAGAGGCGCTTTGCCAGGGGCGCAGGTGTATGTGAGTCCCCAGTCCGATGGAACGATGGTCGCAGTGGCGCAGACGTTGCGTCATCCCGCACAGTGATGCGGCATATGAGACGAGGAGGAAAAGTCATGAAGGTCCGGCACAGCGCCCTACAGTGTGTCATGCTCATGCTGGCGCTAGGCAGCATGTTGGCTGTGACTGCGTGCGGTTCAGGGACAGGGACCACGGGCGGTTCGACCGGTAACGGAACGCCGACTGTCGCAGCCACGGCGACGGCGAAGCCCAAGCCCACGAATGTCCCACATCTCGACCTGGCGTACTGCCAGCAACTCATGTCGTTGGACGAGATGAATACCCTCTTCAAGCCGCCAGCCCCAGCCACTACCATTGTCCCGACGAACGGCGACACTGGCGGCGCGTGTAACTACGAAGTTGCGAAGGCCAACATCCCGCTCATCATCTACTTTCTCGAGTGGAAGGGACCTGATCCGATCCCTCAGAGTGATATTGACGCCGAACTAGCCAAGGCCATTGGCACTGAGATCACGATCACTGTCGCGACACCTGTCACCGGCATAGGACACCAGGCAGAGTACGTTGAAGCGACGGGAGCCGGGGGAAGCGTGCACGTCTTCTATGTGCTCGAAGGACCGTTCATCTTCGACTGTGTCACCTATGGCTTTCTTGCTGCTGGCTTTCTAGGCACGCAAGACCAGCTCCAGCAGTGCGCCACACAGGTGGACAGCCGCCTCTGACAGGTCATCCCCCTCGCTGGCGAGGGGGCGCCTGCGATTACCCTCCATGTGGCGCTGCATCGCGGCTTCACATAGCTCTGACTGTGTAAGCCCTAACTGGCGAGTAATCGCCGCCATCTGCACGCGCTGTGACGTGCGCGGAGCAGATTTGGCGGCGATTACTCGCCAGTTAGGGCTTACACAGTCAGAGCTATGTGAAGCCGCGATGCAGCGCCACATGGAGGGTAATCGCAGGCGCCCCCTCGCCAGCGAGGGGGATGACCTGTCAGAGG
>DATAOM010000034.1:0-2487 GCA_036265775.1 Ktedonobacterales bacterium
CAAGCAAATGCCCCGCCGTGACACGATGGTCAGGACGGGGCGGAGACTTGCTGAACGCGGCGCTTAGAACTTCGACCAGTCGAAGAGCGCAGGCTTGACGTCGGGACTGTTGTACTTGTACACGAATGTGTGGCGATTATCAAAGACCAGATCCCGTGGCTTGCCGGTGTAGGTCTGCACGAGCTTGCCGCTCTCGTCATAGACCTCGATCGTCAGCTTGTGCTGCGCGTCGATTGGGTGTCCCAGGAAGCTGGTGTCGGTCAACTCCTGTCCCCAGATATCGAAGAGCTGGCCAACGGTATAGTCCTTCTTGACTGGCGACTCGATGTGGACGAGGTTCGGCTCGCCCTGGTGGACGTGTAGGGCATACAGGCAGGACGTCAAGCCGTTGCTTGCCAGCGCGACAGCGGGAGGCGGGGCGACAATGCCCACTCCGGCGGGAACTTCGACCTGCTGGCCATCTACATAGAGATCGAGGGCCGTGTGGTCGTGCATGACAAATGCTTCCTGCCCTTGGCACTCGATGCCATCGACCGTCTGGCCACTTGCGGGCTGCAGACTGCCGCTGGTAGACGGCGAATTGGCGTTGCGGATGAGGCCGAAGATGAGCGCGCCGAGCAAAACCACCGCCAGCGCGACGCCACCGTAGATCGCCCACTGGCGGATACGCTGATTGCGTAATTGACGCTCGCGCTCACGCTGGCGCTCGAGCTGGCGTCGCTGAAATTGTTCTTTACGCGTTTCCCGGCGCTGATCGCGCTTGGTATACGCTCCCCCTGGACCGCTCATGGCGCTCTTTCTTCGCTTCCTCTCGCCCGCACGACGCGGATGGTGATTAACGGATGATACCTGTTCAGTAGCGCATGACGCGACATCACGCGAACGCATGTCAGGGGCGCCAATAGTGGAGTATAGGGTCGCCATACCGCGCTGTCAACGCATGGGGTGGCGTCGCCATTGGTTCCTCCAGCGCATACTCACATCTACTACGCGCCAGACGCCATTTATGTGGCGCCCTATGTCAGCGCTATCCTGTCGCGTCTAGTCATATACTGCCTATGGCAAATCTACGGTGGAGCGACACAGGTGAAATACGCAGGAGGCAGGCATGGACTATACGATCGTGAATATGGAAGAACTTCCGCGCTCCGAAGGGTCCAGCGACTTCGAGGGCTACCGTTACGGAGGCGCTGGTGTCTCGATAATCCTGGTAGACATGGCGCCTGGCGAAGGCCCAAAGCTGCACAAACATCCCTATGAAGAAGTCTTTGTCATTCAGGAAGGCCACGCGACCTATACGATAGGTTCGACCACCCTCGATGCGACAGCGGGACAGATCGCGATTGTCCCGGCGGGCGTGCCTCACAAGTTCATCAATTCCGGTCCAGGGCGACTGCGGCAGGTGGATATTCACCACAGCCCGCGCTTCATCACCGAGTGGCTCGAAGATTGAACCTGCGAAGAAGATAGCCTTGCGCGCACATCGGCCCGCGCCGTGTATGATGCGCATGATACACTGGCGAGTGATCGCAGTATGCGCGTTCAGAACGCGCATCGGTTTAGACGTCACGCGAGAGCGAGGATGACATGGCAAGCGCCGACTATGGCAGACGGTTGAGCGAGACACGTAAGCGCATGAGTGATTCCGGGCTGGATGGGTTGCTCGTCTCCAATCCCAGCAACCGCCGCTATCTGACCGGCTTCACGCCCAAGGATGGCGACATCACTGAAACGTCTGGCTGGGTCCTGGTGACACCGAAGTCGCTCGGGATCATCGCGGGGCCGTTCTTCTTCCCTGGGCTGGAGCACGAGATCGCGGCGAGTGGCGCGGAGGTCATGCTGGCGGATGGCCGGCTCTTCTGGGATCTGGCCGCCGAGCGTGCGCAGGCTGACGGCGTCAAGAACCTTGGCTTCGAGAAGGACTGGCTCTCCTACGACCGCTACGCTCGCGTGCGGAAGGCGCTGGCCGAGGAGATCGCGCTCACGCCGAGCGACGACCTGATCCGGCATGTGCGCGCGACGAAGGACGCTGGCGAGATTGAGCAGTTGCGCCGCGCGGCGGACGTTGGCGACCGCGCCTTCCGCGAACTGCTGACGCGCATCCGCGTGGGCATGACCGAGCGTGAGGTCGCCGCCACGCTGGAGCAGATCATGCAGGATCTGGGCGCCGAGGGGCCAAGCTTCCCCACCATCGTCGGCGCGGGGCCAGGCAGCGCGCTGCCACACTGGGAGCCGACCGACCGCGACTTGCGCGCTGGGGAGCCGATCCTCATCGACTTCGGTGTGATCGTGGACGGTTACTGCTCCGACTCCACGCGCACCTTCTGCATCGGCGAGCCGGAAGCGCAGTTGGTGGAGATCTACACAGCCGTCCGCGCCGCGCAGGACGCTACGGTAGAGGCGCTGCGCTCCGGTATCCGTCGTGGGCGTGATGTGGACGCCGCCGCGCGCAAGGTGCTGGACGACGCGGGCTACGGCGACAAGTTC
>DATAOM010000035.1:0-12609 GCA_036265775.1 Ktedonobacterales bacterium
CGTTTGGCGTCTGTGCGGCCTCTGGCGGCGAACCTGCCCAGCCTCCCAGGCGTGTCACACGCCCAAAGAGCGCGGCGGCGCGCGGTAGCCCGCGGAAGAGCGAGCGCCACCAGATCAGGCCAACCAATGCGGCCAGCAGCGCCAGCAGCAGCACGACAGTGAGCGAGATCGTCGTCGTGATGACGACCGGAGACGAGCCTGGGCCGACGGACGGGCCAAGGGGAGTATCGCCGAGGTTCCCTCTATCTCTCAGTCCCGGCGTCGCCGTGGCTCCAGCGCCCCCTGCGCCGGCGCCTGGCGTTGGTGTATCGCCCTGCGTAGATGTCCGTGAGAAAAGACTAAATGACGAGGTCGGTTCGAAATTCACCCACCCATATTTGGCGAAGTAGATTTGCGTCCAGGCATGCGCTGAGCTCCCCTTCACGATATAGCTCGCGCTCTTGGAATCATAGAAACCTGACGTGTAGCCGACAGCTATGCGCGCGGGCATATTGAGTGCGCGCGCCATGAGGGTCATCGCCGCGGCGAAGAAGGTGCAATACCCAACCTGACGCTGCAAGAACCAAACCACCGCGTCCTGGCCTGCCGGTGGGTCGTCATTCTTCGTGCTGTACTTGAAGGTCCGCAGGTAGTCCTCGAGCGCCGTCGCGGCATCGTACATATTGTTGGTGCCCTTGGTCGCGTCCTGTGCAGCTGTCTTCACTTCCGCCGCGATCACCGGTGAGTTGGGCTGAACGTATTGCGTGATGATCCCCTGACTGAACTGGAGGGGGCCGTTTCCTGTGGCGTCAAGTGGCCACTGCACGGCGCGCAATTGTTGCACCGACGCCTGAGTGACATAACCTTTCGCCAGATAACTCTGCCCATTCGGCCGCGCCGATTGCGACTGCCAGGCGGTCGTCTGTTTCCCGACCTGTCCGACTGTTACCTCCGAGGGAACACTGAAGAGGGACGCCTCCGCCCCCGGCGCGAGCAGCATGTTTGTGTCAGAGCCGCCAATCGTGTCATAGGTGATGGTATACGTCACCGTTCGGGTCGCTGAACCAGCCGACGGAATGCTCGCGTCCGCGCCAAAATCATTCACGACTCCAGGCAAGGAGGTCCAATGCGACGAGCCATCGTATTTGTCGTAAGTCCTGTTAATCAGATACTCGGTACCATCAGCGGCTGAGCCGGGCACGTAGTGCAGCACTGGAGTCTCGCTCAGATTCACCGTCCCCACCAGTGTGAGGGTGCCGCCGAAGAGATCACCGGCGCTGCTGAGGCCGCCAGGACCTTTCGACCCATTGACGCCACCAAAGATGCGGACAAAGCGATCCTGGAGCTGCTGCCAGGCGCCCTGTGGATCGTTCAGGTAGCCGAGCGCCTGCGCATTGGCGGTTCCAGCCGGCAAGAGATAGGCCAGCAGCAAGACGATCACTGCGAACACCGCGCCCATCTGCATGAAATCCCAGCCGAGGTCTGGCGAGTAGCGTAGTCGCCTGGCGCGCCAGGTGCGCAGATTCTCGGCGAAGTTGAAGCGTACCAGTAGAAGCAAGGCGAACAACAGGAAGAAGACGAGAAATAGCAACATGTCCTCGCCGGCCCAGCCAATGTTGATGAGCAAGACCATACAGTTCGCCAATATGGCGAGCCAGGGCCGACGAGCGCGCAACGCGAGCCAGAAGCTGATGTAGGCGAGCAGGAAGGTCAGCAGAGCGAGCAGGAACAAGAAGACCGCCGGGTCAGCGTTGCTCTCTCCCGAGAGGAGCGCATGGGTGAACCAGAGTTTCAGGCTGGTGAAGAGCGTCTCGGGTGGGTTCTTCGGGAACTCTGCCGACGCCGTCTGCTGATACGCGAAGACAACGCCAAAGGCGATGGCGATGGGATGTGTGACGCTCTCTGGAACGCGCCGCAACTGCACAACGAGGTAGCCGAGCGCCATTCCGGCGACCGCAAAGTAGGAGAGGATGTGCATCTTCCCCGGCACCCATGGAGGGTTCGCCGACTGGATACTCGCGATCGTGATATAGACAACCACCACCAGCAGCGCAATGGTCAGCCACCCATCCTCAGGCGCCAGCGTCTTGCCTACCGCGCGCAACACGCGCAGGGTCAACGGCTCGCGCACACGCTCCTCTGGCTGTAGAGAATCTGTCATGACGGCGCTCATTGGCTGCTCCGGTTGTCTATGCCTGGCGCTAGCGAACCTTGTCAACTCGCTCCAGGCGGTAAGTCGCTGGGCTACTGCGGTCCCTGCTCCAGAATGTGCACGAGTGGATCTCCGCGACGCACGCCGATCACCGGGATGCCGGCTGCGACGAGCGCGTCATGGGTGCGCTGGTTGTCGCCAAGTTCTTCGTTGAATGTGTGTGGGTCTAGTAAAATCACGAACGGTCGCACGCCGCGTCGTTGGAGATGGTGTACGCCCTGAGGCCAGTCGAGCGCGGATGAAGGCGTGATGATCACCAGCACGGTGTTGCGCTGCAAGCGTGTTTCCTCGTTCGCCAGCGCCTCGGCGAGCGACACATCATGGGTAGCGTGCGCCACGGCAAGCATCTCCAGAATGCGGTCCAATTGCCGCTCGCCACGAACCAGTGGCAGCGAGACATCGGTGGCGCCGCTCACCGCCATGCCGACGGCAAGTTCCTGCTGGCGCAGCAGATACCCAGCGACACTCGCCGCGATGGTCACGCCATACTCCTCCGTCGAGCTATCGCCCGCGCCTGCCTGCGCCTCGCGGTCCAGGTCCAGCAGCACGACGACATCAATCGTCGGATCGAGATCAAATTCTTTGACCATGAACTGGCCGAGACGGGCCGTGCTGGGCCAGTGAATGCGTGTGAGCGGGTCACCGGCGACGTAGTTACGCACCGTGACGACGTTAGTCGTCGTCTGTAGCGAGCGCTGCGAGCCACGACCACGGCCGGGCATGGACCCAGGATACAGCTCGAAGTGCGCGAGCGGCAGCACCGGCGGCAGGACGATCAATTCATTCTCCGGCGCCAACGTCACCTCACGCCGATAGAGGCCCAACGGATCGCCAGTTGTCGCTGTGACGGGGCCGATCGTGTAGCGTCCACGAGCGCGGCAGAGCGTGCGCGCGCGCCAGGCGATGCGCTGGCGTGGTCCGATGCTGGAGACATATCCTGCGTGGTGACCAGGCAGCGTCGAGCCGTCATGCACCTGCACCCAGAGCTTGGGGAAGAGTGAGTGGTTTTCCAATGCGAGCCGTTCCTCGACGCGCTCGCCCACCTGGGCGCGTCCACCGAGCGCCGAACGATTGAACGTCAGCCCGCGTATCGCCATCGCCTGCCAGATGGTAGAGAAGATCAACGCCGCGATCAGCAGGTAGGTGATGATGAAGAACGGCTTCCAGCCGGTTCCAATGCCGAGGATCGCCGTCACCAGGGCGACGAGGGAGAGTTGAATCGGACGCATCGGAGAGGGCCTTCCTGATCGCGCGGGGGCTAGCGGCGGCCATTGAACGAAGCTGGGCCGCCAGGCACCGGCACCATGGCGATGACCTCATCCAGGACAGCGTTGGCGGTGATGCCACGCACGCGCGCGGCGGGCGCGATGATCAGGCGATGGCTGAGCGCGGGCCTGAGCAGTTGTTTGACGTGATCAGGCAGCACGGAAGACATGCCACTGAGCGCCGCCCAGGCCTGCGACGCGTGGAACAGCGCGAGCGAGCCGCGCGGACTGGCGCCAAGATAGACATGCTGATGCTGGCGTGTCGCCGCCACGAGCGCGACGATGTATTCCTTGACTTCCTTATGTACCTCGATCTCGCGCACCTGCCGCTGCATGCGGATGAGTTCCTCGGCCTCAAGAATCTGGCCGAGCGCATCAATTGGATGGGAGCGCTGCTGGCTGCCGAGGATCTGCACCTCGTCGGCTGGCGCGGGATAGCCCAGGCTGATGTTGAGCATGAAGCGGTCGAGCTGCGCCTCTGGCAGCGGGAACGTGCCCTCGTACTCGATGGGGTTCTGCGTCGCCATCACGAGGAACGGATCGGGCAGGCGATGCGTGACGCCGTCGACGGTGATCTGCTGCTCCTCCATCGCCTCCAGCAGCGCCGACTGGGTCTTTGGCGTCGCGCGGTTGATCTCATCGGCGAGGATGAACTGGCCGATGATCGGTCCAGGGCGGAACTCGAACTCGCGGGTGCTCTGGTTATACATCGAGACACCGGTGATATCGGTCGGCAGAAGGTCCGGCGTGAACTGGATGCGCTTGAATGTGCAGCCGATAGATCGCGCGATAGACTTTGTCAGCACCGTCTTGCCGACGCCAGGCACATCCTCGATGAGGATATGGCCACGGCACAGCACGGCGATCAACGCAAGACGTACGGCATCATGCTTGCCGACGATCACGCGCTCGACATTGTCCATGACCCGCTGGCTCAACTCGCGGATCGCGTCTATGGAAACCGCCTGGCGATCTTCTACTGTCACTGCCGCTTGCGACGCGCCGGAGTCTATCCCCACATCCCCAGAGTCGCTGGTAGGTGGGGACGGGCGCCGCGCTCCTTTCTGAACTTCTTCTCTGAACTTCTGTCGTTGGTTACCCGCGGGCGGCTCTGCGCTGTTCTCTGGCGGCGGGTAGAAGATGAAACGCGTCTGCTAAAAGTGTCGCACACTTCTGTACGATATTGTGGCAAATCCCGCCATGCGCGTCAAATTCCTCGCGCAAGACTGGCGGAACTTGTACCTCCCATGACGCGCATGCGTGGGTGTTTTTACCGACGCTCAAACGGCTGTCTTGGTTCCTGTGCTACCATGCCAGCGTCGAGAGCGCCGCTTCTGCGCTATTGCTCTTCGCAATCTCTCTATACAGTACACATCTGGTAACAGTGAAGAGGTACATCTCATGCCAGACATCGCGCACATGCAAGAGGTGATCGTAGCCGAGAAGTTGGACGGCTGGCTCCTCTTCGATTTTCGCCGCTCGAACCTTATCGCTCATCGGGTCCTGGGCCTGCCTCCGCACGCCTTCTTCTCGCGGCGCTGGATGTACTATATCCCGGCGCAGGGGACGCCGACCCGGCTGGTGAGCGCGGTCGAGGCGCACGTGCTAGATATGTTGCCCGGCGAGCGGCGCGTTTATCGGACCTGGCGCGAGTACCAGGCGCTCCTGGGTGAAATCCTCACGGGGGCGAAGCGCGTCGCGATGGAATATGTTCCCGACAATGGCATTCCCTACGTCTCGCTGGTAGACGCCGGGACGGTCGAGTTGGTGCGCTCGCTGGGGCCGGAGGTCGTCTCCTCTGCGGACTTCACCCAGCGCTTCGAGGCCGTGCTGACGCCAGGGCAGATCGAGTCGCACCGCGAGGCGGGCCGGGCGCTGCTGCGCGCGCACGACGGCATTCTCAACTGGCTGCGCGACCAGCTTTCCCGCGACGCTGAATTGACCGAGTATGACGCGCAGCAGGAATTCTCGCGGCTGATGCGCGCCGAGGGGCTGCATCTCGATCCCGGCGAGGACCCGCTCTGCGCCGTCAACGGTAACGCGGGCAATCCCCACTACAGCCCGACCGCCGAGCGCCACAGCCCCGTGCGCAAGGGCGATCTGCTCCTGTTGGATTTCAGCGCGCGCATGCCGGGAGATGAGAGCGTCGTCGCCGACTATACCTGGATGACGTATCTCGGCGACGCGGTTCCGGAGCGCGTGGCGAACCTCTTCGCCATCATCCGCGACGCGCGCGACGCCGGGATTGCCCTGCTGCGCGAGCGCTTCGAGGCAGGCAAGCGGGTCGAGGGCTGGGAGGTGGATGACGCCGTGCGTGCGGTAGTCTCAAAAGCGGGCTACGGCGACGCCTTCGTCCACCGCACAGGCCACAACATCGGAACGCAGGTGCATGGCAACGGCGCGCATCTAGATAACTACGAAACCCACGACACGCGCCCGCTGCTCGTCAACACCTGCACGAGCGTCGAGCCGGGCATCTATCTGCCCGACGAGGGGCTTGGCCTGCGTACCGAGATAGATGTGCTCCTGCTGGAGGGCGGCATCGAGGTCACCGGCGTCCCGGCGCAGACCGAGGTCATCCCGCTGCTGCGCTAGACCTTCGCACAGAAAGTCGAGCAAGAGGCGCGTCATGAGCTTTATGCCAGAACTGGACAACCTGAGCCTGGACGAACTGATCGCGCGCTTCCATGGCCCTGCGATCGGGCATGAAGGCTATGAGGATTCCTATTACAGTGAGGTCGCCCACCAGATCTGGTTTCAGCATGACGAGGCGGGAAAAGCGTTCCTGCTGGAAGAACTTGAACGGGTACGCGACGATGAGATACGACTTCGCGCAGTGCTAGGTAGCCTCTGGTTCCTGCCGCCGCATGATCCAGTCGGGACACAAATCAACCTCTTCTACCTCGATCATGCCAATGACTCCATTGTCATGGAGGCGATTGA
Source organism: Ktedonobacterales bacterium (assembly GCA_036265775.1). Classification (GTDB taxonomy): domain Bacteria; phylum Chloroflexota; class Ktedonobacteria; order Ktedonobacterales; family JADMIN01; genus DASWAC01. The sequence goes on from DATAOM010000035.1 coordinate 6,400, forward strand.
TGGTCTCGCGCAGCTTGAAGCCACAGAGGCGCATGATCGCGTGCTGGCGCATCTCGCTCATCCATCGCAATATGTCGTCGGCGCGGTACTGCGCTATATGAGCCGGCTCTTCCGCGATGAAGCAATGCCCATCCTGCTGGAGGCGTTGCGCGATGAGCGCTACATCGTACGCGAGTGCGCGGTGGACGCGTTGGACGAACTTGACCCACCTGCTTTCGACGACGAGGTGGCGTCCCATATCCGCCCGCTGCTGGATGATCCGCATCCCGACGTGCGCTCCGCTGCCAGGTGGTACTTCGCTCATCTAGCTGGGAAGTGTGAGCCGGACGAGGAAATGTAGCCTGCTCTTTGGCAGGCGCCAAGCTCAACTTTAACAGACGGATTATCTGGACTTAATAGAGAGTGCGGCGATCCTTAACACGCCTGTTCCATCCTTTCACTGGAGGAACAGGAGGTTCGCCATGCGTGTCGCGGTCGTCACCGAGAACTTTCTGCCCAAGTTGGATGGTGTCACGCGGACTCTTGCTATGCTGCTCGAGCATCTGCGACGGCGCGGACATCAGGCCATCCTCATCGGCCCGGAAGGCTCGCCACGGCGCTATGCGGGATTCCGCGTCTTTGGCGCGCGCGGGTTGCCTCTGCCCTTCTATCCGGAACTACGCGCGCTGGCGCCGCCGCTAGAATTCGGCCAGCGTCTCTCGCGCTTCCGGCCCGACGTGCTGCACGTGGCCGATCCAATGCTGCTTGGCGCCGCAGGAATTGCCTGGGCGCGGCGTGTCGGCGCGCCGATCGTCTCGTCGTACCACACCAATCTCGCCGCCTACTGCGCACACTACGGCTTTCCCTTCCTGCAGGAGCCAGCGTGGTTCTATCGCAAGCTCCTGCACAACCAATGCGAAACCACACTCTGTCCTTCACCATCTACGGCGCGCGAGGTTGAGCGACATGGCTTCGAGCGTGTAAGCGTTTGGCCGCGTGGTGTCGATTCAGCCCTATTCAACCCTTCTCAACGCTCGGAAGAGTGGCGACGCGCGTTTGGCGATAAGGCAAAGAAGATCGTCCTCTATGTGGGCAGGCTCTCGTACGAGAAGAACCTTCAGGTTCTGGCGGACGCATTCAAGGCGCTCGACGAGCCAGGCGTAGCACTTGTGCTGGTAGGCGACGGTCCTGCGCGTGAGAGCCTGGAGCAGTCGCTCGCCGGGAACGCCGTCGCATTTACGGGCTATCTGACGGGCGAAGCCCTGGCGATGGCTTATGCCTCCGCCGATGTCTTCGCTTTCCCCTCACTCACCGAGACCTTTGGGCAGGTCGTGCAGGAGGCGATGGCGAGCGGCCTGCCAGTTGTCGGCTTCGACGCCGAAGGCGTGCGCGATCTTGTCACTGACGGTGAGACGGGCCTGCTGGCGGGCGACCAGTCCGCATTGGCCTTCGCGGAAGCGCTGAGACGGGCGCTCCACTCCGACCAGTTGCGCGCGACGCTCGGCGCGCGGGCCCATGCCTTCGCCGCCACTCGCAACTGGGAGGGTGTGATGGACCGGCTGCTCGCCATGTATGAAGAGGCTATCACTGGGTACGACTCCGACGCGGCGGCATGAGTGGACTGGAGAACTGGCTCACTGGGCTGCCGTCGGAACTGCTCTATCTTTTCATCCTCGCGTGGCTTTTCATCGAGAGTGTCGGCTTCCCTATCTCCGACGAGCCGATTCTTCTCTTGTCCGGCTATCTCTCGACAGTGGGTCATCTCTCGCTCTTCGCGGTTATCTTCATAGCGCTGGTAGGCAAGGTCGCTGCGTCCTGTGTCGCCTGGTGGATCGGTAGGAGCCTCGATCTGGAGCATATCAAGCGCCCGGCGAAGAGTCCGGGTCGCAGAATCGCGCGCTGGCTTCACTACGCGCGCCCTACCGAGAAGATGGCGCGACAAACCGAGGCATTCTTCGCCAGGCGCGGCGCATGGAGCGTCTTTCTTGGGCGGCTCGTCCCCGTCGTACGCAGCTTCATCAGCTATCCAGCCGGCGCGGCAGGCATGCCCTTTCCGATATTCCTGCTCGCCACCACCGCAGGCTCGCTCCTCTGGATAGCGGGCTGGACGGCGCTTGGCGCCGTCGTCGGGCATTCCTATCGCGCGCTGGAAGGACTATGGCGCACCACCAGTCTCTGGATCGTCATCGCGATGGTCTTGGCAGCGGCAGGTTACTGGCACTGGCGGCGCTGGCGCAAGCGGCAGTTGATATCGGACGGCGAACAGGCTACGCGCGAATAGGCTCGCGCACGCTCACTGCGTCGCATATCACGAACAGATGCATGTTCTGGCAATTATCTTGAGCGCCGGAGTGTTTTCCCCTTTTCTCCTACTCGTCATGCAGCCCACTCTTGTCGAGCGCCTGGGTGAGGTCGGCGAGGATATCCTCTGCGTCCTCGACGCCAGCACTCAGACGGATGAGTCCTTCTGGAATGGCGTCGCCTCCCCAGCGCGCCCGCCGTTCGGCGGTCGTGTGGACGCCGCCGAAACTCGTCGCTTCGTAGATGAGTTTACATTCGCTCAAGAAACGTTCCGCCGCAGCACGGCCAGCGAGCGTGAAACTCACGACGGGACCGAAGCGCCGCATTTGGCGCCTGGCGATCTCATAGGCTGGATCGGTTGGCAAGCCCGGATACCGCACGGTTAGGACATCGGCGCGCTCGGTGAGGGACTCCGCCACACGAAGCGCCGTCTGGCATTGCCGCTCCAGGCGCACATCCAGTGTCGCCAGCGAGCGGTGCGCCAGCCAGACCTCCATCGGCCCAGGCGCGGCTCCCATCTGCGTCCGCCAGGCGCGCAGGCGCTCGGCCCAGACCTCTTCGCGCGCCGTCACATGTCCCAGGATCAGGTCGGCGTGACCGGTCAGCGCTTTGGTATCCGAGGCGACGACGAAGTCCGCTCCGAGTTCCAGGGGCTGCTGGCCGAGCGCTGTAGGCGTGGTGTTATCTACCACGACTAGCACGCCTTGTTCGTGCGCGGCGGCGGCCAGCGCCGCGATGTCGCAGACATCTAAATGTGGATTGCTCGGCGACTCCAGCCAGAGCAGCTTCGCGCCATCGAGCGATTGGAGTTGCGCGTTCTGCGCCGTCGGCGCGAGCCGAACTTGCACGCCCATCTGCGCAAAATATCCGTCGGCGATCAAGCGCGTCGTGTAGTAGCTGTCCGCTGGCAGCACGATAACATCACCTGGACGCAACAGTACGCCAAAGAGTGCGGCGGTCGCCGCCATTCCAGAGGCAAAGACGACCGATGGGCCACCTTCGAGTTCGGTGAGCGCATCCTCAAAATACGTCCAGGTTGGATTGTGGAAGCGGCCATAAGTGTAGGGCGACAGCGCCGGATCGCCAGCGGCATGGTACGCGCCCGCGAAGATTGGGCCAGGCAGGAACGGCTCTCCCTGCGCCACAGGAGGTAGCCCCGCTCGTACAACCCGTGTCGCATCCCGCATAGGTCAAGCCTCTCCCGCGTAAGTGATGCGCCGTGCGCTATTTAATCTTGTTGTAGACATCGAGCCAGTTTGACGCAATCTGAATTTGCGCTGTTCGCAAGTCTATCTTGCCGGAACACACCTGGTCCTGGAAATACACCTCGACCTGGTCTTTTTCATGGAAGCCCGGCTTGGGGCTTGCCGCCTCGGGCCAGAGGTTGGAGATGTCGTTCGAGCCGCCGATGGAGAGGTTCACCAGATGATCGACTTCATACTGGCCGGGTTGCCGGCTGGTGATCCCATACGCGGCGTAGACCTGTTCCTTGACACTTTGTGGCACATCACGCACCGAGCTAGAGTACCCCGAAACGCAGATCTGATCTTTAGTCGCATTCGTGAAGATATCGCCGGGGGTACATGCGTGGTCGGGCAGGCCATCCTTAGCGGCGCAATGGGAGGTCTTTGTCTGCACACCAAACTGATATGCGCCAGTCGTCCCTCCGGTGTCTGGATTGAACTCTGTTCCACAGGCCACCATCACCGCCACCAGACACGCGCCTGCCGCCAGCATACGCGCCAGCGCGACGCCTCGCCTCCACACCGTGACCATATCGTCGAACCTGCCTTTGTTTATGAGATATCAGTCGTTGACGGAGCGACTGACAAAACGACATGAACTAATCCGATTGCAGAATGGCCCAAACGCTGTCGAACGCCGTCGCGGCCAGCGCCGCGCGATCGATCCAGAAGTAGAGACGGCCTTCGCTCGCCCAGCGCATCCCCGCGTTGGGATCAGAATCCACCTGGAGCAGCAATATCCAATCCATCGCGCCAGGCAGCAGCGTCTTCGCCTTGGGATCGTCGCTGTCGGTCAAGCCATGTGAGACGAGTTGAGCTTGCAGGCGCATGTCGTCCTGGATGGTGTCGGCATAGCCGAGCATGCGATTGCGTATGCCACGGCTGCCTTGCGGCGTCGGGAAACTGGAGAGAAAGGTCTCATAAGCTTTCTCCTCCACGCTGGTAAGGGTCAGGTCCGCGCGCTCCAGGTGCGGCTCCAGCGGCATGGTCAGTTCAGAAGAGAAGGCGAGCGCACAGGGCTTGAAGCGCGCGTTGTCGGGTAGGTCCACGGGCGCGTCGGTTCGCTGCAACTGGGTCGTGTCGGCGAAGTAATGCGCCCACCACCCGCCACGATCTTTCGGGTCGTCGCCATAGGTCTGCTGCCGCGCGTCATAGAAGAAGGAGAGCAAGCCAGACGACGGAAGCTGGCGCCGCACGTCGTATGGTCGTGCGTCCTCCAGGCGAATCTGGCCGACGAACGACATGGCGACGCCGTTCAGAATCGGCCATGCTGTCCCAATGGGCATGTCGGGCAATCCGCCAAACTTCGACGCGCCGGTGGCCAGCCTCGCCTCATCTGCGGGCGTGGTGGTCAGACGGATGGATGGCTGCGCCAGCGCCGCCAGTTCAGGAGCCACACGCGCTAGCCCAGCGCTAGCTAACGCCTTTTGAGTCTGTGCGCTGCCCATGAGAGATTCCTTCCCTACGTCTTGCGCAACGAACCAGATGCATGCACACGATACGCGGCGTCGAACGATCAGAGCAAGTCAGCGTTTGCGACACAGGCTGATCAAAGCCCGCGTCGCTATACGCCGGACTCCCAGGCCTGAGCCAGCGTCTCGGCGGAGCGGTCCAGCCAGAGCCAGAAGGCGTCGGCCCATTCCAGGCGTTGCAGCGCGTCTTCTTCATCTGGCGCGCTCTCGAAATCGTCTGCAAAGACGAGGTCCTCGGTGGCGCCATTGGATAAGGCGATGGGAAAGACCAGCGCCAGCGCGTCGGCTAACTGAGCGGCCTCGCCAGGCGCGGGAGGAGCCTCACTCCCATAGGCGCGCAGGTAGCGGTGCGCCGCGAGAATGTCCAGGCCGTCATCCACCAGCGGCGGTGTGAGACCATCGCGTTCATCCCAGCGTAGGCCAGTGAAGTAGAGTAGACTATACGCCAGCTCGATCAGCCGCAAGTCGTAACGCGCAGCGTCGAAGTCGTGAATCGCGCTGACATCTGGCTCGCCAAACGCGAGGTGATGTGGCTGGTAGTCGCCGTGAATGTGCAGTTGCGGTGTGTCAGCCATCTGGAGCGTGGCGCTGACCTGCTCGACACGCGCGGCGCAGCCTTCCGCGACCCGCGCCAGTCCATGCCGGATGGCTGATGAGAGCGCATCGTTCTCCGCCGCATCGGCAATCAGGCTGACGTAGGAGTTTGCGATATTAGCGGTGGAGCGCTCCTCTGGCCATGTGTGTGGCTCCCACACAAAATCGGCTGACGCCTGGTGTAACTGACCCAGCATCACCGCCGCAGCCTCCAGTCGCACACTGCTGGCCGCTCCCGACGAGAGAAAGGGATGCCCATCCAGATAGGTTTGCAACTCGTAGACCCTATCGCCAACCAGCGCCCATGTATGCCCATCCGCCGCAGGCAGCAGCGACGACACAGGTAGTCCTGCCGCCGCGAGATGCGCCATGAAGGCGTGGCGGAAGCGCGCATCGGCCAGCGTCAGATCGGGCGGTTGGCGACGCAACACATAACGCGTGTCTCCGATCTCGACGACGGGACGCAGGACCGCGCCGCGACTGCCCGGTACCGTCCCGACGAGCCGCCACGCGCTGTCCTTGAGCTTCCACGCGGCCAGCGCCTCTCTCGCCTCAGCAAGTACCTCGGCAGGAAGCGCTCCTTGCTCCATGCGAATGTATCCTCCTCCCGGCGTCTCGCG
>DATAOM010000036.1:0-4805 GCA_036265775.1 Ktedonobacterales bacterium
CGGAATCGTTTTCAGTCTTTTGTGCCAGCCGGCGTCTCAAAGGGAGATTGCTGTCGCTGGCGCATGGCGTCTGATCGCGCGCATTTCCCCACAGCAGTTGACGCCGCTCTTGGCGTCGTGAGCGATGGCCGTCAGTCCCCTGTAGCGCATGTTTCGGCGCTCGCGCCCGTGTCGCTGACCTCACACCGAGGTCACGTCACGCCCCCTGCCGCGCGGCATGCACGCATGTCCCTGTAGCGCCAGTACTCATCATTCACAGTCTACCATCTCGGCGGCGCGTTGTCGCCAGCGATCCTTCCCGTCGTCTCGATCCGCCATTCTTCCACTATGGCGGAGACCAGGAAACGGTCGCGGCGAGCGCGAGTGTTCGAGGGCAACTGGTGAGAGGAGTTCCGTTCGCATGGCAGTCAGCACGCCAGCATCCCTTCCCGAGCGCGTCAGCTTCGCGCGGATTCCTGATATCCGCGAGATGCCTAGCCTCATCCAGGTCCAGATTGATTCATTCGAGTGGTTCAAGCGCGAGGGGTTAAAGGAGCTCTTTGCTGAGATTTCGCCGATTGAAGATTTTACCGGCAAGAACCTGAAGCTCGAGTTCATCGTCCCCGACGATGCGTTCGAGGAGCCAAAGTATACCGAAGACCAGTGCCGCGAACGCGACGCGACCTACGCCGCCCCACTCTATGTGACGGTGCGGCTGACCTATAAAGAGACCGGCGTCATCCAGGAGAAGCGCATTTTCATGGGCGATTTCCCGCTGATGACGAAGGAAGGCACATTCATTATTAATGGCGCCGAGCGCGTCGTCGTCAGCCAGCTCGTGCGGTCGCCGGGAGTGTACTTTACCTCCGAGTCTGACCCCAGCACGGGCCGCCCGCTGTTTGCGGCCAAGCTGATTCCGAATCGTGGCGCCTGGCTGGAGTTCGAGACCAGCAATAAAGACCTGATGTCGGTCAAGATCGACCGCAAGCGCAAGCTCCCGGTGACGACGCTGCTGCGCGCGATGGCGGCGATCGGCGACCGCGACCCTGGCAAGACGGAGCACACGCCCGACCTGCGCCAGGATGCGGCGATTCTCGCCGCCTTCGAGGACGTGGACACCGGCTCCGACCACCACTTCATCCAGTCCACGCTGGAAAAGGACAGCGCGAAGACGCCGGAAGAGGCGGTGCTGGAGGTCTACCGCAAGCTGCGCCCCGGCGATCCGGCGACGCGCGACAACGCACAGACGCTGATCTACAACCTGTTCTATCATCCGCGCCGCTACGACCTCGGCAACGTGGGCCGCTACAAGCTGAACCGCAAGCTGGATCTGACGATCCCGCAGACGATTCGCACGCTGACGCAGGACGACGCCATCGCGATCATTCGCGGCATGGTGCGGCTGAACCACGGCCAGGGCGTGGAAGATGACATTGATCATCTGGGCAACCGCCGCGTGCGCAGCGTCGGCGAGCTGATTCAGCAGCAGTTCCGCGTTGGCCTGCTGCGGATGGAGCGCGTCATCAAGGAGCGCATGGCCATCGTGCAGGACCCGCAGGGAGCCTCGCCGAACCAGCTCATCAACATCCGGCCGGTCGTGGCCGCGATGAAGGAGTTCTTTGGCGGCAGCCAGCTCTCGCAGTTCATGGACCAGACGAACCCGCTGGCCGAGATTGGTCACAAGCGGCGCCTCTCCGCGCTTGGCCCCGGTGGCCTCTCGCGCGAGCGCGCCGGGTTCGACGTACGCGACGTTCACCACTCGCACTATGGCCGCATCTGCCCGATCGAGACGCCGGAGGGTCCGAACATCGGTCTGATCGGCAACATGGCGACCTACTCGCAGATCAACCCCTACGGCTTCGTCGAGACGCCGTACCGCAAGGTCTATCACGAGCTGCCCGCCAACGATCCCCGGCTGATCGGGCGCACGCTGCTGCGCGAGACGCCGGGCAAAGACAGCAAGGCGCTCGTCCCAGCGGGGACGGTGGTGGACGAGGCGCTGGCCGCGAAGCTCGCCAAGCTGGGTGATCAGGAGATCGCCATCAAGGCATGGGTCTCGGACGACGTGAGCTACCTGACCGCCGATGAGGAAGAGTCGTTCGTCATCGCGCAGGCCAACGCGCCGCTCGACGACGAGGGCCATTTCGTCAACACACGCGTGCTGGCGCGCTATCTGGGTAACTTCGTCCAGGAGCCAGGCTCGCGCATTGACTTCATGGATGTCTCGCCGCGGCAGACGGTGAGCGTCGCCGCCGCGCTGATTCCCTTCCTGGAGCACGACGACGTGAACCGCGCGCTGATGGGCGCGAACATGCAGCGCCAGGCGGTGCCGTTGTTGCGTCCGCAGGCGCCGGTCGTCGGGACAGGCGTCGAGCGGCAGGTCGCCATCGACTCCGGGCAGGTTGTGCTCGCCGAGGCCGATGGAGAGGTCGTGAGCTCGACCGCGCGGGCGATTGTCATCGTAGACGACGAGGGCGTGGAGCATACGCACAAGCTGCGCAAGTTCGTGCGCTCGAACCAGGGCACGTGCATCAACCAGCGGCCCATCGTCAACAAGGGCGACCGCGTCCACAAGGGGCAGCCCATCGCCGATAGCTCCTCGACCGAGGGCGGCGAGTTGGCTCTGGGCCAGAACATCCTCGTCGCGTTCATGAGTTGGGAGGGCGGCAACTTCGAGGACGCCATCCTCATCAGCGAGCGCATCGTGCGCGAGGATCTCTTCACGAGTATCCACATCGAGAAGCACGAGGTGGAGGCGCGCGACACGAAGCTCGGCCCTGAGGAGATCACGCGCGACATTCCGAATGTCGGCGAGGACGGGCTGCGTAACCTAGACGAGAACGGTATCGTCTACGTCGGCGCCGAGGTCGGCCCCGGCGATATCTTGGTCGGCAAGATCACGCCGAAAGGCGAGACCGAGCTGACGGCGGAAGAGAAGCTGCTGCGCGCGATCTTCGGCGAGAAGGCGCGCGAGGTCAAGGACACGTCGCTGCGCGTGCCACATGGCGAGCGCGGCAAGGTGGTCGAGGTCAAGGTCTTCTCGCGCGAGGCCAACGACGAGTTGTCTCCGGGCGTGAACCAGTTGGTGCGCGTCTCGATCGCGCAGAAGCGCAAGATCGGCGCCGGCGACAAGATGGCGGGACGCCACGGCAACAAGGGCGTCATCAGCCGCGTGCTGCCGGTGGAGGACATGCCGTTCCTGCCAGATGGGACGCCGGTGGACATCATCTTGAATCCGCTGGGTGTGCCGCACCGCATGAACATCGGCCAGATCATGGAGACGCACCTCGGCTGGGCGGCGGCGGCGTTGGGCTACCGCGTCGCGTCGCCGGTCTTCGACGGCGCGCCGGAGGCTAAGATCGAGGAGTGGCTGGAGCGCGCGAGCCTGCCGGTCTCCGGCAAGGTGCAGCTCTTCGACGGGCGCACCGGCGATCCGTTCGATACGCCGGTCACGGTCGGCTACATCTATATGCTCAAGCTGGCGCACCTTGTCGAGGATAAGGTGCATGCCCGCTCGACCGGCCCGTACAGCCTGATCACGCAGCAGCCGCTGGGTGGTAAGGCGCAGTTCGGTGGCCAGCGCTTCGGCGAGATGGAGGTGTGGGCGCTCGAAGCCTACGGCGCCTCGAACATCCTGCAGGAGATCCTGACGGTCAAGTCGGACGACGTGACCGGGCGCGTCAAGACCTACGAGGCGATCGTCAAGGGCGATCCCATCGTGGAGCCGGGCGTGCCGGAGTCGTTCAAGGTGCTGGTCAAGGAGCTGCAGAGCCTGGGCATCAACGTCGAGGTGCTCAACGAGGAGGAGCAGGAGATTCGCTTCGTGGAAGACTCCGGCTCAGACGTGCTGCCAGATCTTGGCATCAACATCAGCGGGATGGAGAGCCACGAATAGTTCTCCTCCGCTGTGGCGGGGCGCAGAACTGGGGAGCGAGACACGCGAGACTCGCTTCCGGCCGCTCCGCCTCCCCTTCGGGGGCAATCCCGCAAGGGAACTCTCGCGGTGGCATTGTTCGGTTGAGTCCGACATTCGGAAAGGAGCAAGGCGCGAGCGTCCTGATACTGGGTCGCTTTTAGCCTGAGCCAATGCTCGAAGTCAACGATTTTGACGCCATCCGCGTCAGCCTGGCCAGCCCGGAGCAGATTCGCTCCTGGAGCTATGGCGAGGTGACCAAGCCAGAAACTATCAACTATCGCACGCTCAAGCCGGAGAAGGACGGACTCTTCTGCGAGCGCATCTTTGGTCCAACGAAGGACTGGGAGTGCGCGTGCGGCAAATACAAGCGTGTGCGTCATAAAGGCATCGTCTGCGACAAGTGCGGCGTGGAGGTCGCGCGCTCGAAGGTGCGCCGCGAGCGCATGGGCCACATTGAGTTGGCCTCGCCGGTGAGCCATATCTGGTACTTCAAGGGCACGCCGAGCCGCATCGGCCTGCTGCTCGACCTCTCGCCGCGCAACCTGGAGCGCATCTTGTACTTCGCGCTCTATGTCGTGACGTGGGTCAACGAGGAGGCGCGCACACTGGCGCTCTCCAGCATCGAAGAGGCCGTGCAGCGGCAGCTGCAGGAGAAGGAGCAGTCCGTCACCGAGCAACTGCGCGCGATTCACGCGCACCGTGACACGACTATCGCGGAACTTGAGTCTACGATGGAGGAGCGCGTCGGCAATGCGCGCGCGGACGTGGCAAAGCGGCGTGAGGAGATCAAGGCGCAGCGCGCCGAGGACGAGAAGGCGTCCAAGGAGGCTGAGAAGGAGCTGGAGAAGCTGCTCAAGGCCAACAAGGGCAAGGTCCTTGAAGAGGACGTGACACTCCCTTCTAGTGGCGA
>DATAOM010000037.1:0-2709 GCA_036265775.1 Ktedonobacterales bacterium
TCGGCAAGAGCCAGAAAATACGCCAGATGCGCCTGCTGTGCTACCGTCATCTCGGCGTGTGATTTGAGCTGCTCCCACGCATATTCGCGCACCGTCTCAAGCATGGTGAACCGCGAGGCGCCCTCATACACACCCGCCAGCGCATCGGGGTGATCGGACGACGGGGGAGCGGACGACGGGGAAGCGGACGGCGCGCGTCCGAGGAGATGCTGCTCAGCAAGGACGGTGAGTGCGTGGAAGACCTCGTCTGGCGGGGCGTCTGTGGTCTCATGATCTGCCCACATGCGGACTTCGGTCTGAGGCGCATCCGCCGCCAGGGAGACAGCTTCTGCGGCCTGAAGAGTGCAGCCTCCCGCGAAGACCGCGAGGCGACGGAAGGCGCTTTGGGCCGCGGGGGGAAGCAGATCGTAGCTCCAGCGCAGCGTCGCACGCAGCGTGCGTTGCCGCGTTGGCAGGTCCTGCGGGCCGTTCGTGAGCAACGGCAGCCGCGCGTCGAGTCGCTCCAAGAGGGCTGCTGGGTCGAGCAGACGGCAGCGCGCCGCCGCCAGCTCGAGCGCGAGCGGCAGGCCGTCCAGTCGCGCGCAGATGGCGGCAATGACCCCGGCGTTAGCGGCGTCAAGGGCAAAGGTGGGACGGATGGCGCGGATGCGCTGCACGAAGAGCCTCACAGAGGCGACGGTGGAGAGTGTGGCGACCGAGGCCGTTTCGGCGGCGGAGGGCAGTGGGAGTGGAGCGAGCGGATACTCCTGCTCACCGCGCAGACGCAGTGGCGCGCGACTCGTCACCAGGATCTTGAGGTCAAGGCAGGTGGCGAGCAGGTCGGAGATCAGGGTCGCCGCCGGGAGGACATGCTCGAAGTTGTCGAGCACCAGGAGCATGGACTTGTCGCGCAAGTGGCGGTCGAGGAGGGCTGCGAACGGAGTTTGATCCGCCTCTCGCAGTTCGAGCGCGCCGGCGATGACGGCGGGAACGAGGGCGGCATCGCGCACCGCCGCGAGCTCGATAAGGTATGCGCCATGGGGAAATGCGCTCTCAAGCCCACGTGCCAACTCGAGGGCCAGGCACGTCTTGCCCACGCCTCCTGTTCCTGTCAGCGTGAGCAGCCGGAGAGGGGGATCATCCAGGAGTCTTTTGAGTGTGGCAAGGTCGCCGTCGCGCCCGATGAGCGGGGTGGGTGGCAGGGGAATACGGTGTGCTGGCGAAGGCGGCTCATCCGCCGTCGCTGAGGCGTCCACCGCAGCGAGCGCTCCCCGCATGGCGCGCGCGGCAGCGAAGAAGGCGTCTTGCTCCTGCGGCGTGAGGCAGAGCGCCTTGGCGAGGAGATGAAGCGTCTTTGGATGCGGAATGTGCGCGACGCCACGCTCGATGTTGCTGATGGTGTCGACGCTTACCCCGGCGCGTTCGGCCAACTCGTCCTGCGTCAGACCTACGTTGCGGCGCGCGTCTCTGAAGCGTGATCCGAAGGCCTCATACGGCGTCGCATCCATTCGTCATCTCTTCCTCGTCTACTCGCTCTCAGTCCCACGGTGCAGTCTCGCGCATCTGCAAACATTTGGCAAGGCGCATTTTCCGGGTCATCTTCCGAGTTTTTCGGTGTACTCATATCCCGCCTTCCTGCTAGGATCGTGCAGCCAGTGAACTTTGGCGCCGTTGCGTGGCGCTGAGCCGACCAAGAGATCGTCCATCGAGGATCCGTGGCGACAGGAGCCGGGAAGGGAGCACGAGCATGTTGGCGCGATGGCGTCGGAGTGTGGGAGGTTGGGGGCGGCGTGCGATGATCGCCGCGCTCGTCGGGCTAGTCTTAGTTTCTGGCGTCTCGGCGGTGGCGCTGCTGCGAGCGCGGCCAGCCGCGGCGGCGGTGACACCCTACAACGCGACGCTGCTGATGGTCCATGGCTTTAATGATACGTGTACGGGCGCCTTCTTAAGTACGCAGAATCAAGGCGGGATATCGAAGGGGGAACAAGCGGAAACGACGTATAACTACTTCGACACCCGCGGGTGGCATGATCACATCAAGCTCATTAAGTATTACAAATTTGACGATGGGTGCACTGACGATGTGACGAGTGACTTCAGCGGCGGCGCATGCGAGCAGTTCCTGCAGGTGCCCAACGCCCCGTCCCCGCCTTATGCGGCGAACGCGAGCGGCACAGTCAGCGACCCCATCCGTCACGTGGCCTGTCTGTTGGCTTGGTACATCTACACTACCTTCACGCCGCCTGGTGGCAGTCTCGGCGAACCCGTCGTCATCCTGGCGCACAGCATGGGTGGTCTTCTTGTGCGCGACGCGCTCGGCGAGTCAGGCTACACGTCGGGGTTTCCTCCCTTCCCTCTGGATGTGCGCCAGGTTGTAACAGTGGGGACGCCGCACGGAGGCCAGAGTGGTGGGTATCTGCTCCTCGCAAAGAGACTCTTTGGCTTTAACTCAGTCCCACGGGAGGTCTGGGACATGGATCCCAGCGGCGGCGGAAGCGGATTCATGACTATGCTGTTCGGCGACCGGTTCCAGGCACCCAGGGGGTTAGGGAACGCACAATGGGTCTTGATGGCAGGTTCTGTGCCTGGAGCGTCAGCGTTGATAGGCGGTATCGCAACCTGCTTAACGAATGCGACCGGAACCACTGGGCTTGATTGCGCGTTGGAGGGGGCGCACCTGAACGACCCCTACCCAGACGGCGATGGTGTCGTGCAGGCGGATAGCGCACT
>DATAOM010000038.1:0-18986 GCA_036265775.1 Ktedonobacterales bacterium
GGACGGCGAGCGCGGCGTACTCGTCCGGGCGGCCGAGGCGGGGCGGGAAGGGGACCTGTCCGCCGAGCGCGTTGCGCGCCTCCTCGGGGAGGCCCGCCAGCAGCGGCGTGTCGAACAGGCCCGGGGCGATCGCGCACACGCGGATGCCGGAGGAGGCGAGGTCGCGCGCGGCCGGAAGCGTCATGCCGACGATGCCGCCCTTTGAGGCGGAGTAGGCGGCCTGACCAATCTGGCCGTCGAAGGCGGCGACCGAAGCGGTGTTGATGATGACGCCACGCTCGCCGGTCGTGTCTGGCTGAACCTCGCCGGTGGACATCTCGGTAGCGGCGAGGCGGATGACGTTGAACGTGCCGACGAGGTTGATCGTGACGACCTTGGCGAAGACATCGAGCGCATGTGGCCCCTGCTTGCCGACGACCCGATCGGCGATGCCGACGCCCGCGCAGTTCACGACGCCCTGCAGGCTGCCAAACGCGCTCTTCGCCAGCGCCAGCGCCTCCTTGACGCTCTCCTCGTTGACCACATCGGTCTGAGCGAAGTCGGCGTGTTCGCCGAGCTCCTGCGCCAGCGTCTCGCCACCTTCTTTGTTCAGATCGGCGATGACCACGTTCGCGCCGCCCGCGACGAAGGTCCGCGCGCAGGCCGCGCCCAACCCCGACGCCCCGCCGGTGATGAAAAATGTCGCGCCGTCGAGTCGCATCTTGCTCTCTCCTTGATGTGCAGAGGTGATTGCCGTCTCGGCGCATTGTAGCAGGAGACGCCGTGCGCTGGCATCCCTGAAAGCGTAGCCATTTGCATCTCAGCCTTTAGCGCCGCCTGCTGGTTGTGGCGCTGGCCCGCGACGTATACTGAAATGACGCCGTCGTTCGTTCACGGCGTGCGGAAGGTACCCACACTATGATCTTCAATGTCGCCCAACTCCTTAAATCTCCCGTCGGAACCACACAGGACGTCGTTCTAGACGATAGCGATTCCCTCGACCTGCGCGATGGCGAGGCGCGGCTTGCTGGCCCGATCACCGGGCATGCGCGGCTGCACCGCACCAACGAGTCCATTGTTGTGGATGGCGTCGCTCATATCCCCGTGCTGCTGGAATGCTCGCGCTGTCTGACCGAGTTCACAACCACGCTCGACGTGCCGCTGCGCGAGACCTTTTACCCGTCCATCGACATCGAGACCGGCCTGCCCGTGCGGCTACCGGAGGACGAGACAGCCTTCACCATTGACGACCATCACCAGATCGACCTGCGTGAGGCCATCCGCCAGAACCTGGTGCTGGCGCTGCCGATCCAGCCGCTCTGCCGCGAGGACTGCAAGGGACTCTGCCCGGAGTGTGGACGTGATCTGAACGTCGAGCCGCACACGCACGAGACCGAGCCGCGCGACGAGCGCTTCGCCGCGCTGCGTCAGTTGCTGGAAGCGGACTGATCCTCGGCTGCTAATTGGAGCGTAAAGTCGGCGTCAGGAAAGCGCGCGACGAGTTGAGCAACCGTCGGCGCGCTCTCGACGCCCACGCGCTCGACGGAGCAGGCGGCCACATGATTCGCAAAGCGTACAGCCGCTCGCGCGTCGCCTGTGCGGTCCAGCCAGCAGAGAAACGCGGCCGCGAAGACATCGCCCGCGCCAGTGGGATCAATCTCTCGCGCTACGACGCCTGCGAATGATTCCGCTGGCGCGCTGTCAGCGTAGAGATTGGCCCCATCTGCCCCCCGCGTCACAGCGACAAGCGGGACCTCTCGCGCCCAATCAGCGATGAGCGCGTTGGCCTGCTCTTTCTGCTCAAGGTCGGCGTCTAGAGGAAGCAGGTCGTCACGGCTCAAGATCAGTGCGCGCACGCGTGGCAGCAGTTGTGGCGCGACGTCGAGTGGACTGGGCGAGATAGCTCCTTGTGTGTCCCACCGACGCAACCACCCCTGCGGCGCGGCGGCGACCAATGCGCCCGGAAACGCCTGGGCGAAGGCTGGGTCCACTTCCTGCGCCACCGGTGTGAGCAGGACGATACGCGCATTCACCCATGCGGACGGCAGATGATCGCGTGTCAGCGACTCGGCGCGAGCACGGAGGAATTGACGCCGTCCTGTAGCGTCGTAGATATTCTCGAAGGTCGTCGCCTCAGGCGAGGGAATGTTGATGATGACCGCGTCTGGGAGCGCCTCTCGCATCGTGGACAATACATCTGGCGACGCGCTGGTCAGGACGCCAACGCGCAAGCCGAGACGGCCGGCGGCTACCCCAGCATAGGACACGCCACCACCCAGGCGCCAGTTTCCATCGGACAGCAGGTCGCGCGAGACGTGTCCGATGAGGACGAACTCTGGCGCAGTTTCAGATTCACTCATTTGCTGCCATCCGGCGCCGTTTGCAGAGCAACGCGACTATCCGCGTGGCGCTTTCTTCAGCGAGACGACGACACGCCGCTGGTCGCCCTCGCCGGTACTCTCGGTGCCGATGTCGTCGGTCTCGGCGAGCGTCATGTGGACGATGCGGCGCTCGTTTGGCGGCATCGCCTCCAGCGTGATCGGATGTCCAGAGCGGCGCACCTGCGTGGCGACCCGCATCGCCATCGAGCGGAGGTTGTCCTCGCGGCGCAGCCGGTAGCCTTCGGCGTCGACGATGATGCGCTCGTGGTGGCCGGTCTGCTTCGCCACGATCAGGTTGACGAGCAACTGGAGCGCCGAGAGCGTCTCGCCACGTCGCCCAATCAGCAGACTGAGCGCCTGTTCGCTCTGCGTGCGGATGTTGAGCGTCAGCGGCTCCTCCTCGGCGGTCTCCTCGCTCATTGGCTCGACGACCTCGACCAGCGCAGGCATCGCCATGTGCGCCAGGATCGCCTCCAGCGCCGCGACGGCGATCTCCTCGATGCTCGCGTCGTCCGGCAGAAGCTCGCGCAACGGCGCCGTTGGAATCTCGACCGGCGCGGCTTCTCCTGGCCACGCGGCGTCTTGCTGCTCAGCGTATGGCGCAGACGTATCGCCAGCGTCGGAAAACTCTGGACTCTCATCCTCATAGCCGTCGTCAAACCCGCTTTGATCGAGCTCGTCTTCATCGGGCAGGGGTTGCTGAGCCGCCGCGCGAGATGGCTTGAGCCGCACACGCACACGCGCCTCACGCGCGCCCATGCCCCGGCTGCCCCGGCTCGGCTCCTGCAGGACGGTGATATCTACCTCGTCACGATTGCGTCCCAGCCGCACCAGGGCCTGTAAGATAGCGTCCTCGATTGATTTTCCAGACGCCTCAACGCTCTCCACCGCTGACTACCTCCCCAATACGACAAGCCCGCCGCCGTGTACTTCGGTCGGCGGAACTCGCCACTATTCCTGCGCGCCGCTGCTGCATATCGTACAGCCATGTGTTACAGCCATATCCCTATGCGTCGGCCTCATCGCCGTCGCCATCCGCAAGCGCGTCGCGTTTGATCGCGTCTTCCGGCGCCACCGTCTTGCCGTTGGACGAACTAGAGGCGTCGCGCAGGATCTCATCCTCTGGTCGTGGATTCGTCGCGCTGGGCTTGACCAGCTTGACGCCCGACTTGGGCGGACGCGGCTTCTGGTTCTTGGTGTAGCTCGAGGGCGCGCTCTTCGTCGCGCCCGTTGCTCCCGCCGCTCCATTCGAGCTGCCGGACCCATTCGTTCCGTTCGACCCATTGGCGCCGCCAGCGCCATTCGCGCCACTGGCCTTATTCGCCGCCTGCTCAGCGGCAGTCTGCTGCGCCGCGGCAAACGTCTCGCGCATCTGCTTGAGCATGCCGCGGAATCCGCCTTCTGTGGCGGAGGGAGGCGAGCTGGCGACCACGCCACGCGCCCCGGCGCCCGCAATGGCAGGAGCGACTGTCATCGCAGAACTGTTCTTTGGCGGCTTCGAGTATTTCTCCTCCCAGGGCGTGCTGACGAAGAGCGAGCCCCAGCCGCTAATGAAGTATTGCTGCACGGCGGAGAAGAGCGTCGTCACGCACCAGTAGAGCGCGAGGCCAGATGGGAAGCTCAGGCCGATGAAGAGCGTGAACGCGGGCATGATGTACTGCATCATGCTGGTGGACTGTGTGACCGCATCCTTCTGACCACCCCGTTGTGACTTCGGTCGATATGGCATCGCCATGCGCAACTGCAGGAACGTCAGGAGGGCCGCGATCACCGGCAGGATGTGATACGGATCGGGCAGCGCCAGATTCATCCACAGGAAGTGCAGGTCGGGCGGCGTCGTCAGATGTGGCAGGAAGGGATAGATGTTCGAGTTGATCGTGCTCAACTGCTGGGCAGGGGTTTTGTGTGGATCGAGCACCGCAAAGAACGAGTAATACAGCGCATAGAGGAAAGGCAACTGAATCAGCAGCGGTAGACAGCCCTGCACCGGGTTGACGCCGTTGGCCTTATAGAGCGCTTGCTGCTCGGCCATGAGTCGCTGTGGGTCGCTACGGTATTTCGCCTGCAACTCCTTGAGTTGTGGCTGTATCTCCTGCATCGCCTTGCTCGATTTGAGTTGCGCGCGCGTGAGCGGAATCAACGCGCAACGGATGAGCAGGGTTAGTAAGACGATGGAGATCGCGAAGTTCGGAATGAGATGGTAGATCAGCATCAGGACGTTGAAGACCGGCAGGAAGAATACGTAATGAAACAGACTGCCGATCGGACCAAACAGTTGTCCGAAGAAACTGCCGATATCCACGATAATTGCCCTCCCTGCGGCGCCCGGACGGATCGTTCCGCCACCTGGCCCCGCTCGCGGCGCGCTAGCCGCCTGATCGATCAACTACCGGCGCGTCCTGCGCCAGCCGTGTATGGAAATGTTTCAGGTCCGCCGCCTGTCGCTCTCTCAGTCTCGCTCAGGGACGGGATCGTACAGATTGCCATGATAGAACGGATGGCAGCGCCCGATGCGCTTGGCCGTCATCCAGCCACCCTTGAACAAGCCGTAGCGGTTGATGGCCTCGTAGCCGTACTGCGAGCAGGACGGCGTGAAGCGGCAACTGGACGGCAGGAACACCGAGAACGTCATCTGATAGAAGCGGATCAGCCCCATGCCGATGTACTTCATGCTGTGCCCCGCTCCTCTGTTCGCCAGAGTCGCGCGCGAGAGAATGTCTCGCGCAGGTCTTCCTCAAGCGCGCCGTATTCCGCCTCAGCAGCAGACGCTCGCGCCGTTATTACTATATCCCACCCTGGCGCAACGTGCGAGAGCCGTTTTCTCACGATCTCGCGCAGTCGCCGCTTCACCAGGTTACGTGTGACCGCTCCGCCAACGCGCCGGCTCACCGAGAAGCCGATCCGCGCGGGAGGCTCAGCGCCGTCCGCGACTGCTTCCGCGCGCGCATAGCCAACGATCAGAAACTGCCCATGGGCCGAGCGCCCGCGCCGTCGCACGCGCTGGAAATCGCTACTCGCTCGCAGGCGGTTTGTTCGCCGCCAGCGCGCTCGTTGCGCTTCTCCTGGTGGTATACGAGTGGACTGGTCCTGCTGTTCCACGGAATCCGCGCCTTCACCGCGCCTCAGCGGTCAATCTGGACAAACAGAATGCGCCTCGTGTGTCGCGTAGGAAACGTCGACGGAAACGAGACGCACTCAAAAGGTGATCGCGGTTGACCACGCAGTCGCCTAGACGACGGTAAGCCGCCAGCGGCCCTTCGCTCGGCGCGCTTTGAGCACGCGGCGACCGTTGTGCGTGCTCATCCGCTTGAGAAAGCCATGCTCACGCTTGCGCGGGATGCGTTTTGGCTGCCACGTTCGCTTCATAGTATGTCACTATTCCCTTTCCTGCCGACATTCCCAACGATTATACCTGTGGCGCGGACGGCCTGTCAATCAGGATAGCCGATGTCATCCCGCTGAAAAGCGCAGCTACAGGCGCGGGTCCACCGGCTCGCTCTCCAGCGCGAGGACGCCGAAGACGGCCTGATGCGTGCGCCAGAGCGGCGCGCGCGCGACAAAACGCTCCAGACTCTCGACGCCGAGCGCGAACTCTCGCAGGGCAAGCGCGCGTTTCGCGCCTAAACCCCGCTTCTTCAGCCGCGTCAGATGCTCCGGCTCGGTGTAGTCAGGGCCATAGATAATGCGCAGATACTCGCGTCCACGGCACTTCACCGCAGGCTGGAGCACTCCCTTCGCGCCGCGCGCCACGAAATCGAGCGGCTTGACGACCATCCCCTCGCCGCCCTTGCCAGTCATCTCCAGCCACCAATCCGTCGTGGCGGCGCAGGCGTCGGCATCGTCTAGCGCGACCTCACGATACGCCGTCGCCAGGAAAAGCGAATCCACCGCCGCGAGCCGCGCCAGTTCCTCCATATGCCAGGGGTGCTGGCGGTCGAGATAGGTTTTGCCTTCGCTGGCAAGCAGGTGGAATGGCGCGACGCGCACGCCCTCCAGCCCCTGCGTCTCCCAGCAGTAGGCGCGATAGGCGGCGGCATAGCGCTCCGCGTTCTCGCGCTGCGCCTGTAGATGGGCAAGCTCCGCGCCGATCTCGACGCCACGTGCCTGGGCGGCCTCGGTCGCGGCGAGAGCAGCGTCCAGTGTGGTCTGAGCAGCAGTGGCGACGGGCGCGTACTGCTCGCGCAGCAAGCCTTGGGCCTTTGCGCTCCATGGCAGTAACTCGGCGTCCAGGCAGACCCAGTCCGTCTCGAAGCGCTCCCAGAACCCGGCGACGCCAAGCGCGGCGGAGACCCGTTCGAGCAACGCGAGGTCGAGCGCGTCGTCGTCGAAGAAGCGGCGTCCGGTGCGCGTATAGCAGGCTCCCAGAGCCTCGCCCTCGCTCACGCCGAAGCGCTTCGATGCGACGGAGGAATCGCGGCAGACGACGAGGACGGCGCGGCTACCCATGTGCTTCTCCTCGCAAACGACACGCTCGACACCCGCCGAGCGGTAGTACGCCAGCGCCTCGGTGGGATATTCGAGGTAGTCGGGCTGGCTCGATGTCTCGCTCGGCGACATCGTCGGCGGGAGGTAGATCAGCCAGCGCGGGTCGAGCGCGAAGCGGCTCATCACTTCGAGCGCGGCGGCGGCGCGGTCGGCCTCGACGATGACGTTGCTCATCAGCCTGGTCGTGATGACCTGTTTGCCCAGCGCGTCCTCGATGCGCAGCAGCGTATCATCGCCCTCCGGCGCCGCCTTGGCCAGCGGGCGCGCGGGCTGGGCGTAGGTCTGGCGCGCGGGAACGCTGACCAACTCGCGTTCCGGCCAGCGCAGCGCGGTAAGTTTGCCCCCGAAGACACAGCCGGTATCAATGTTGAGCGTGTTGTTGAGCCAGGCGGCGTCGGGGACCGGCGTGTGGCCGTAGACGACGCTCGCCGCGCCGCGATAGTCGCTGGCCCAGTTCGCGCGCACGGGCAGGCCGAACTCGTCGGTCTCGCCGGTCGTCTCGCCGAAGAGCGCGAAGCTGCGCACACGGCCCGAGGTCCGCCCCTGATACTCGGCCTTCATGCCCGCATGAGCGACGACGAGCCGCCCGCCATCCAGCACGAGGTGCGAGACGAGGCTATCCACGAAGCCGTTGTAGCCTTCACGCCAGGCTGCGCGCTCATCTGGCGGCAACGCCTCGATCTGCGCCAGCGAGTCTGCCAGGCCGTGGCTGATCTGCACATTCGCGCCACCGAGCGCGCGCTGCAACTTGACGTCGTGGTTGCCGGGCACGCAGTAAGCGACGCCCGCTGCAACCATGCGCCGCACGAGGTTGACGACGCCGACGATATCCGGTCCCCGATCTACCAGGTCACCAAGGAAGATGACCCTGCGCCCGTCGGGATGACGCCAGCCCGCCTCCGCGTCGGGCTGGTAGCCGAGTTGATTCAGCAGGTCCTCAAGCTCATCGCGGCAGCCGTGGATGTCCCCGATGATGTCGAACGGGCCGGTCTCTGTCTTACGGTTGGACCATAGTGGCGTGCGCTCGATACGAATAGCCTCGATGGCCTCTGGCGAGCGCAGAATCGCCACTTGCCGGAAGCCCTCGCGTTCCAGCCCGCGCAGGCTCTGGCGCAGCATTCGCACATGGTTGCGCACGACGTGCGGCCCAAACTGCCGGTCGGGACGCGCCGTGTTGCGTTTCAGACAGGTCTGCTCGTCCACGTCCAGCACAATGGCGATGGGGAAGACGTCGTGTTCGCGGGCGATGCGCACGAGTGGCGCGCGGTCCTGTGGCTTGACGCTGGTGGCGTCAATCACGGTCAGCCGCCCCAATCCGAGACGCAGCCCCGCGATATGATGCACGGCGTCGAACGCTTCCGCCGAGACGGTCAGGTCGTCGGCGTCGTCGCTGACCACCTCGCGGAAGTGATCCGAACTCACGACCTCGCTCGGCTTGAAGTGGCGCGCCGCGAACGTGCTCTTGCCGGAGCCACTGGAGCCGATCAGCACGACGAGGCACAACTCAGGGATCGAGATGACATCGCGCGTCTGCGTCATCGTCGGCGCGCGGTCGGAGGAGGAGCGCCGTCTGCTCATGCCGTCGCCTCCTTCCCGTTCTCCGTCGCTGGCGCCTCGTGCTGTGTCTGCGCATCATCCTGCCGGTCGAAGATCATCATCTGCGACGGCGCGCCAAGGCCCTCGTCCGCTGCGCCGATCTCGCGCCACACGAAGCTGTAGCCGTACAGCTTACTGACGCGCTCGGCCCATGCCTGGCCCTCGGCGCGGGTCCACTCGAAGCGGTGATCGCGGTGGCGTAGCTTCTCGGCGCCTAGCGCCTCCCAGTGGACGTTGTACTCGCGGTTGGGCGTCGTCACGATCACACGGCGCGGGCGCGCATGGGCGAAAATAACGCGCTCCATCGCGTCCAGGCGCGGCGGATCGAGATGCTCGACGACCTCGACGAGCGAGGCAACGTCGAAGCCCTCCAGCCGCTTGTCCCTATAGAGCAGCGACCCCTGAACGATCTCGATGCGTTCGCGTTGCGCGGGCGGCATGTCGTCCAGATGGAGGTAGCGCCGGGCGTGTGAGAGGGCAAAGCTGGAGACATCCATGCCCAGGATGCGTTTCAATCCGCGCTCTTTCAGCGCCAGCGTCAGCAACCTCCCCTCGCCGCAGCCAAGGTCCACTAGCGAGGTCGCGTTAGCCGCGCGCACCGCCTCTATCACCGCCTCCAGCCGCTGCGTGTGCAAGTGGCCCGTCTTCCGGGCGGGTGTTGGTCGCGTCTCTACTGTCTCACTTGGCGTCACACCCTCCGGAGTCACATCTTCCGAAGTCACATCCTCTGGCGTCTCTTCTAGTGTCTCTTCTGATGTGTCAGCATTCGCCTCAGCATCTTCATCACCCTCCTCTAGCGCCAGGCTGGCCAGGCGCGCCAGCGCAGAGGTCACGAGCGGGCGGTGGTAACGCAGGTAGCGCCGGGTGATCAGCCTACGTTCCCGATGCGCCGCCAGCCACGCGCCGCCGTGGCGCAGCAGCTTCTCCGTCTCACTCGCCTCGATGTAGTAGTGCTTGGCGTTGTCCAGCACCGGCAGCAGGACGTAGAGGTGGCTGAGGACAGCCTGAACGGTCTGCTCGCCTGAGAGGCGCAGCGCATAGAGGTTCGATGGTCCCCACGCCGGAAACGCCGAATCGAGCGGCAGGCGCTCCACCGTCACTCCGTAGCCGAGCGGCGCGAAGATGCGCGTGATGAACTCCTCGCCCGCGTCGCAGGCGACCACCGGCAGACTGATCTCCCAGCGCATCACCTCATTCACCCGCTCTGGCCGTTCGCGGCTCTTGCCGCCGAGCGCCGAGCCAAACGCGACGTTGAGCGCGACGCTGGTCAGGCTGGAGGCGACGTAGGGCCGGTCGTTGACATACTGGTCGAGGCCGTGCGCGCCGCTCGCCGTCCGCACAAGCGCGATTGGGTCGATCTCTGTCAGCAGCGTGATGGTCAGGTGGTCGTCGGCGACCTCAGGATAGAAGACGAGGACGCGCCCGCCCGAAAACTCGCGCGCGAAGAGCGAGGCGGGATTCTTGCCGAAGAGGTAGCCGATATCGGGCGCGTTCGGCGCGTGGCAGGTCAGGGTGATGAGCATAGACACGTCTCCCTTTCATATCGGGAGGTAGAACAAGCGCGACGCATGGCGAGAGAAGCCAGCGTCGATGATGGCAAAGGAAATGCTAGAAGAGTGAGACGAGCAGGACAGGCATTAGCGGGCGGTAAGCGCGTCGCCGATCAGCTCTTGCTCGGTACGCGGGCCAATCGCGCCGATGACCAGCGGCGAGGTCAGCGGGAAGCGCTTCAGCAGGCCCAGAATCTGCTCCTGACTCACCGCGTCAACCGCCTCGATGATCTCATGGATGGGAATCAGCCGTCCCTCGAACCACCACGCCCGCGCCAGCGCCCCCATGCGCGCCGCGCTGCTCTCGCCGCGCATCACCAGCTCGCTCTTGAGTTGCACCTTGGCGCGTTCAAGCTCGTCGGCGGTGACGCCCTCGGACTGAATCGCGCGCATCTGGTCGAGGGTGACCTGCACCGTCTCGTGCGCCTTCTCTGGCGTCGTCCCGGCGTAGATGTAGCCGGCGCCGAAGATACCGTTGGGCGCGTACATCGCCGAGACGGAGTAGACGAGGCCGCGCTTCTCGCGCACCTCGCGGAAAAGGCGCGAGCTCATGCCGCCACCAAAGATTTCGGTCATCACCGAGGCGGCGTAGTAGTCGGGGTCGCCGTACTTCGGGAAGGGATAGGCCATGCCGATGTGTTCCTGGTTGCCGTCTTGCAGCTCGATGTTGACGGCGTCCTGCGGATGCGGCGTCTCGACGGGAGAGGGTTTCGCCGCGCCTTTCCAGCCGCCGAGATATTTTTCGACCAGCGCGACGACGTTCTCCCAATCGAAGTTCCCCGCGATAGCCAGCAGCGATCCCTGCGCATGGTAGCGCGCGCTCCAGAACGAGAGCAGATGCTCTGGCTCAAGCTCTTCGACGCTCTCCTTTGTACCGAGCGCGCGGCGGCCTAAGCTCGTACCAGCGTAGAACTTCTCGCGCACGAGGTCGAAGATGCGGCGCATCGGCTCGTCGTCGCGGCGGCGAATCTCCTGCAACTGGATCGCGCGCATCTGCTCGAACTCGGCCTCCGGGAAGGTAGGATGCATCAGGATGTCCGCGAAGAGTTCTAGCGCCTTCTCTAGGCGCGTGCCGACGATCTGCGCCGAATAGCGCGCGAACTCCGTGCCGGTCTCCGCGCCACGCCGCGCGCCGATCGCCTCGAACTCGTCGGTGAGTTGGCGCACATCGCGCGTCTCGGTCCCCTGGAACATCATGTCCGAGAGCAGGTTTGTCAGCCCGCCGCGCTCCTCCGGCTCGTCGCGCAGACCCGCCGCCACCTGGATACCGAACGTCACCGAGGCCAGGCTGGGCATGCTCTGCCCGACCAGTTGCAGGCCGTTCGCCAGCGTGTGAGTATAGTAGTTCGGCGGCAGCCCGGTCTCGGCGGTCGAATTTCCAGAGGTTGGCGTGGTCATGAGCGGTGATCCTTTGCGCTGAGCGTGAGCAAGAGGCGGCCAGCGGCCCCAGACCCATAGCGTACCCCATTGCGCATGCCCGGCTCAAGTGTTGTTTTCGGTCTCGCCACGCCGCCGCTTCAGCCACGCCTGAATCGAGGCTTCGTTCCCCTGGGCGCCTGGCTCGTAGTAGCGGCGATTCTTTAGCGCGTCGGGCAGATATTCCTCCAGGCGTTGCGGCGGCGGTCGGGTTGGATCGGCGGGATCGGGCCGGCCGCCGTAGTCGTCGTGCGCGTAGCGATAGCCCTTGCCGTAGTCCAGTCCTTTCATCAGACCGGTGACGGCGTTGCGAATATTCAACGGCACGGGATCGTTGCGCGTCGCGCGCACGTCGTCCTGCACGGCGTGGTAGGCGGAGTAGAGCGCGTTGCTCTTGGGCGCGGTGGCGAGGTAGACGGCGGCCTGCGCGAGCGCCAGCGCGCCCTCCGGCATGCCGATGAAATGCACCGCCTGCTGCGCCGCCATGCAGACGACGAGCGCCTGTGGATCGGCCATCCCTACGTCCTCACTGGCAAAGCGGATGAGCCGCCGCACGATGTAAAGTGGGTCCTCGCCCGCCTCCAGCATGCGCCCCAGCCAGTAGAGTCCGGCGTCGGGATCGGAGCCGCGCAAGGATTTGTGCAGCGCCGAGATGAGGTTGTAGTGCTCCTCGCCGGCTTTGTCGTAAAGCAGCGCGCGATGTTGCAGCGCATCCTCCACGCCCGCCAGATCGATTTCGCGCTCGCCGCTCTCGTTCCCCGGCGCGGTCGTCGCGGCAAGCTCCAGCGCGTTGAGCGCCGTGCGCGCGTCGCCGTTGGCATAGGTCGCCAGGAAGTTGAGCGCGTCGTCGCTGATATTCAGCCGCTCGGCGCCCAGGCCCCGCTCGGAGTCAGCCAGCGCGCGGCGCAGCACAAGTTGAATGTCCTCGTCGCTGAGGGCGCGTAGGGTAAAGACGCGTGTGCGCGAGAGCAGCGCGGCATTGACCTCAAATGATGGATTCTCGGTCGTCGCGCCGATCAGGATGATCGTGCCGCGCTCGACATGCGGCAGGATCGCGTCCTGTTGCGACTTATTGAAGCGGTGGATCTCGTCGATGAAGAGGATGGTGCGCTGGCCCGTCGCTCGCAGGAGCTTGGCGGCGTCCTCGACGACACGGCGCAGATCGGCGACGCCCGCCGTCACCGCGCTCAGCGCGACGAAGCGCGCATGGGTCGAGGCGGCGATGACGCTGGCGAGGGTGGTCTTGCCGCTGCCCGGCGGCCCCCAGAGGATCATCGAGGGGACCTGGTCCCGCTCCAACGCCCGGCGCAGCGCGTGTCCCGGCGCCAGCAGGTGATCCTGTCCCAGGACTTCATCCAAGGTGCGTGGGCGCATGCGCGCGGCGAGTGGTCGCGCGTGGTCTG
Organism: Ktedonobacterales bacterium; assembly: GCA_036265775.1. GTDB lineage: Bacteria > Chloroflexota > Ktedonobacteria > Ktedonobacterales > JADMIN01 > DASWAC01. The sequence continues at coordinate 12,811 of DATAOM010000038.1, forward strand.
GCGCGTCGTCGGCTTCGGGGCTGCGCGCCGCCTTGGTCTGACGAGATTGCCGCGCGGGTCCGCCGCCTGCATTGCCGAAGAGCGACGGCTGCTGTTCGTCCTCGCTCATCTTGCGCCTCCTGCCTCATTACACGCAGCCAAAGATGCTCATTGGCAGTATAGACGAGAAGAGAGACGCGCTGGGCATGACTGCCCTATTCAGATGGCGGACGTGTGGCCTATGTGGCCGTGCGGGGGCGCTGCCGCATCAAGAACGCTATCCGGAGACGCATGCGATCTTGGCCAGCGCCTGGCTGCCTTGCGCGGTGAAAGTGACTGTGAAGAAGGTCGTCGTGGTCGCTCGTCCTGCTAGTGCGACCGCTGCGGAGGCTCCTGCATCCAGGCTCCCGGTGAGTGGCGTGACGGTGACACCGGGGTCGTTCACACTTGCCGACCACGAGACCGTCTGTTGCGTGGTGTTGGTGACGGTCACGGTCGGATACGAGCCCGTCGCGCAGTTGACGGCGCTGTCTCCCATGCGCACGCTAAGCGCAGGCAGGCCGGGCGTTGGCGTCGCAGTAGGTGGCGAAGTGAGCGGAAGCGCGCCGCGCACGAGCGTCGTGAATCCAAGCACGGTCACGAGCGCGAGAACGCCAACGAACCCCAGGAACGGCGCAAGCGAACTGCTGGACGCTGATGCGCCTTGCGGGCCTGCGTCCGTGACTGGCGCGGGGCCGATCGCGCTATAGATCAGCGTTGAGAGCGGCAAGAAGACCGCGGCGAGCCACCAGGAATCAGAGAGACCTACGAGACCGGTGACCATGAGCACAGCGGCAAGGATTGGTACGACTGGCCAGAGAAGCAGACCTACGAACCATCCCGTCTGACGGCTGCGCGCTGTCGCGGTCAGGCTGAGGGCTAGAGCGATGAGAGTAAGAACGAGGCCAGGAATATAGCCAATCAGCGCGCCGATGATACGGCGAGGCGAGGTCGGCGGTAACATAAAATCAATGGCGAATCCAGATGCGGCGAAAAAGAAACCGCCGATGGCGTATAAGAGGATGGGGGCGATGATCGAGAGGACCAGCACGGTGCGTTTCACCCAGGCATCTCCTGACTAGTCGCTGCCTACTTGGCACGTCTAGTGTACGAGGGGATGTTACAGCGCTAGCGCTTGTGGAGAGTCAGGTGGAGAATCAGGTGGAGAATTAGAAACGAGCCTGCTGACCTTGCGCTTCCCCATTCGACACAACGCAATCTCCTCAGCGCGTAGCCGGCCATGGAAGAATGGTGAGAGACGGCCACTCCTCACGCCAGCGCGCCGTCTTTGCCTCGTAGACCTCACGCGGCGCCAGGACCGGATTTGGGCGGACGATCAGCGCAAAGAGATCCTGGAATCCATGCGGCGCATATACGCGCAAGGCGCCGTTGGAATCGGCCGTCACCCCGTAGCAGCACGTCGTCGCAGCGAAGTGATCGATCGCATCCTCACTGCTCGTGAACTGGCGCGCGGGAACGCCAAACTTCCGCTCGTACCACAAATGCACGCGCGCTTCGTTGCGCACTTCAATAGTCGCCGGGAGGTCCGAGAAGAGGCGGCTTGCGCGCTTGATAACCGCGTCTTCGGCCTCGTAGGAGAGGTCGCCGGAATCAAAGTAAAAGACATCGTAGTCTTTGACGCCCGCCTGCGGATCGCGGCCAGTCAGGACGTTCCAGATGGTTTGGAAGACGCCGCCAGCGGTGAGATACCAGTTCTCCAGCCCAAGCTCAGGCATGCGCCGGAGAATCGTCCCGGCGACCGGGTTGGTGAGCAGTGCCGATAGAAACCGCTCACGTTCATCCGTAAGCTGGCCGTCGTCGAGTGAATCGCTCATCATACCGCGCAGTGTATCATCGGCGCATGCCAGGTTGCGCTTGCCATAGGACCTGCTGTGTGAGCGCCTTAGTCCACCAGCTCAGCAGGGCGCTCGGTAGCTGTCTCGGCCTCCACCTCAGCTTCGGATGGGAGGCCGCGGACACCGTTAATCGGATCTGGCACGGCGGGTACAACCTCGGCGGCGGAATCAGCCTGCGAGGCGGACGTCCGGCTCCAGAGCCATGCGGCGACGAGCGCGGCCAGCAGGCAAGGAACGCCAGAGACGATCCAGGCCGCCGGCACCCCCCAGGTCGCCGCCACCGCGCTCACCAGCAGGTTGCCGATCGGCGTCGTGCCGACGAAGAGTGTCGTGTAGACACTCATCACGCGCCCGCGCAGGACCGGCGGGCTAGACAACTGTGTGCGTGTGTTGGCCGAGGCGGAGAAGCTGCTCATGGCGAAGCCGGTCCCGGCGATCAGCAGCATCACGATCCACTGCGCCGTGAAGAGCGCGACCGCGACCTCGAAGACGCCGAAGGCCAGCGCCGTCCCGATGAGCAGCCGGTTCGGCGGCTCGCCACTGCGTCGGGCCAGCAGCAGCGCGCCGATCAGCGCGCCCACACCCAGCGCCGAACTGAGCAGCCCAAAGGCGATGGCGTCGGCATGTAGCGTCACGCGCGCCTCCAGCGGCAGCAGCACGTTGAAATTGAAGCCGAACGTGCCGACGATCCCGACAAGTAGGAAGGTGATGGCGAGCGTGCGTGAGGAGCGGATAAAGCGGATGCCGTCGCCCAGCGCACGCAGCCGCGCCATGCCATGCGCCTTGGGCGCATGTGGCGCTTCGACAAGCTCCGACGCGTGCATCAGCAGCAGGCTCACGATGACAGCCAGGAAGCTGAAGGCGTTGAGCAGGAAGAGGAACGGCACGTCGAAGAGCGCGATCAGCAGCCCCGCCACGCCCGGACCCGCGATGCGCGCGACGTTGAACTGCGCGGAGTTGAGCGAGACCGCGTTGATGAGCCGCGCGGAGGGAACCAACTCGCTGACGAACGCCTGGCGCGTCGGCATATCGACGGCATTGACGAGACCGAGCATGAGCGCGAGCGCAAAGACCTGCCAGATCTGTACCGCGCCAGTGATGGTAAGCAGCCAGAGCACAAGCGCCAGCGCGCCAGCGGTCGATTGCGTCACCACCAGTACCGCGCGGCGCGGCCAGCGATCGGCGATGGCTCCGCCGAAGAGACCCAGAAACAGCATCGGCCCAAATTGGAGCGCGCCGACGATGCCGAGCGCCAGCGGGTCGTGCGTCAACTTGAGCACAAGCCACTGTTGCGCAGTGCTCTGCATGAACGTGCCGGTGACCGAGACAAGCTGGCCGGTCCAGAACAAGCGATAATTGCGAATGCGCAGCGCGGAAAACATCGAGCCGCGCGCTGATGAGTCCAATGACGAGCCCGATGAAGCGCTAGCGCCAGGCGCTGCGGCGATTGCATGTGTCTGGCGTTCGGCTCCTTCCGACGAGGACATGCTCCCCTGCCTCCAATGTGATAATCGACTTAACATGCTGTTAATGTGTTTCTGATTGTACGTGTGATGCGCGTCGGCGTCAACGTATGAGCGCCATCATACACGAAACCCAAAGAAAGGGCCCCCAACGTAGCGTGGGGGCCACCCGAGCGCAATCTATGCGGAATCTTCGACTGGTCTGCGCGCCTGAACTTCGTCTACCTACTGTACGTTGAAGTGCTGCTTGTGGTAGTAGGCCATGCCCCGGCCCATCACCTTCACCGGCTGAAGCTCTTTGAGCATGATCGGCTCACCGCACTTCTCGCAGACGCGGCCGGTCATGAAATTGGTATCGTCGCGCTGACCCAGTGAGGCGCGCGCCGTCTTGGAGAGTTCGCCCTTCTTCGCCATTGTCCTCTTGCTCCCTGTGCTGTATTGGAATGATCACGAAGATCGCTTATCGATCACTCCGCGTGCGCATGTGGCCTTTGCCAGCGCGCCTTTTAGTATACCACACGACGGCCAGACACCGGTATTCGTTAGGGTTTATCCGGGACGCTGGGATGCCGCGATGGCCTACATCGCCGCGTGCGATTTGGATCATGCACGAACCGTAATGGCCGATGTACACTGCCGTCGGTCGATAGTGAGCCAGCAATAGTTGCAGAGGGGCGCTGAACATGGCAGAGTCATCAGGCGGCGCGGTGCGAGTCATTCGGGCAACGAGCGAGCATCTGGAGGCGCTGGCCAGGCTCTTCGACGGCTACCGCCAATTCTACAAAGAGGCGCCTGACCTCGACGGCGCACGGGCGTTCCTCGCCGAACGGCTGGAGCGCGGCGAGTCCGTGCTCTTCCTGGCTCTACTTGACCAGAACGGGCAAAAGATTCCCGCCGGGCTGGCGCAACTCTATCCCTCGTTCTCCTCCACATCCATGCAACGGCTCTGGATTCTCAACGACCTCTTCGTCGCGCCGGAAGCGCGCAAGTATGGCGTCGGGCGCGCGCTCTTACAGGCTGCGCGCGAGCACGCCGAGCGCACAGGGGCAAAGGGGCTAGAGCTGATGACTGCGCGCGACAACCACGCGGCGCAGGCGCTCTACGAATCCATGGGCTGGCAGCGCGACGAGGTCTTCTTATCCTATACCCTCTACTTTACTGAGGGCTAGCCTCGGTGACTCGCGGTGGCGCGCAAGATCAATTTGCGCAGGCGCTCGGCGTCGGTCTCCTTGAGCGCCTTGCCTGTCGGGTCGAGCTTGTATTCACGGACGATGGCGCGCAGCGAGCCGATGCGTAGCTCGTCCAGCGCCGCCGCCAGTCCCGTCTCGCCCAGCCGCGCGCGCAACGCGAAGGGATCGGGCACACCGGGGCCGAGGTCTGGTCGCGCGCCCTCGATCACGCGCGGACGAAATGGGCGCGCTGGCTTCTTCGCCGTCGGTTCAGGCTCAGGCGCGGCAGTCTCGGTCACTGGAGCAGGCGTCTCGGCGCGCATCGCCTCGGTGACACGCCGCGCCAGTTGCGGGTCGCGTTCCAACTCGCCTGCGATGGCGCGCAACGCCCGCGCGAACTCGTCGGGTGTCAGCGTCTGCTGCTCCGTCTTCTTACTAGCGCGCTTCTTGGCGGCAGGCCGGTCGGAGAAAGGGTCAGTTGGCATGGGTCGAGCGCCGCCGGTCATAGGGGCGCGATTGCGCCGCGACGAGCTTTTTCACCTCGCGCGCAAGCTCCATATACGCCTGCCCGCCGCTGCTTGCCGGGGCATGGCTCAGCACGCTCTCGTTCGCGCGATGCGCCTTCTCCAGATCGAGGTTCTTCGGGATGCGCGTCTCCAGCAACTGCCCCTCGAACTTCTTCTCCAGGATGCTCCACGTCTCGCGCGCGGTCGTCGTGTCCTCGTAGAAGGTGGCGAAGACGCCGAGCACGCGCAGGTCATCCAGATCGAGTTGCTCGCGCAGCTCCTCGATGGTCGCGTCGAGCTTGTCCATGCCGATCAGACTGAACTCGGTCAGCGCGACGGGGATCAGGACAGAGTTCGCCGCCGCCAGCGCGTTCTGCGTCAGCACGCCGAGCGCGGGTGGCGTGTCGAGGAGAATGTAGTCGAAGTCCTGCCCGTTGAGCGCGCGCGCCAACTTCCACTCGCGTCCAGGTCGGGCCGCCAACTCTACGTCAATGTTCTGTAGCCGCCCATCACCCGGCGCCAGCCAAACGTTCTCCTCATTCGACTGCCAGATGACCGTTTCTAGCTTGCGCTCGCCCACCAGCACGTCATAAATCGAGGGGACCGGATGCACGCGCCCGCTCAAGGCGTACGTAGCGTTGGCCTGCCCATCTAGATCCACCAGCAGCACGCGCTGATTGAGGCGCGCCAGCCCTGCGGCCAGATTCACCGCCGTCGTGGTCTTGCCGACGCCGCCCTTGTTATTGGCGATGCAGATCGCGGTCATGCGCGCTTCCTTTAGGATGCCGAAACGATGCATGGGGAGATGATGGGAAGTGTAACGTCCTGCTGGCAGGCTGTCAAAGTGACTGCGACCTTTGGCGGCGCGGCTATTCACGATGCAGCGCATGGATAAGCGTGCGTACAATGCGGCATGGCGTTGCGAGGGGAAGAGAGGAGCGCGACATGACCGAGCAGATCAAGCAGCGCAAGACCGAGCATGTCAACATCTCGCTGCAGAACGACATCTCCGCGCCACAGGCGGCCTCCTGGGCGGATATTCGCCTCGTGCATCGCGCCCTCCCGGAGGTGGACCGCGACGAGATTGACCTCTCAGTGGACTTCCTCGGCGGCCAACTCCGTCATCCACTGTGGATCTCCTCCCTCACTGGTGGCCATCCCGAC
>DATAOM010000039.1:0-9939 GCA_036265775.1 Ktedonobacterales bacterium
GCGCGCCTCGCCGTGGAAGCGATCATTGGGGCTTGGCAAGGAGGGTATGGAGAGTGGCGAGAAGCTCTCGTCACGCTTCACCAGACGCCCGCCAAGGATCGCCTCGACGCTCTCGACACTGGCGCGCAGTTCCTGCGCGGCGCGTTGCGTCTCCTGCCCACCCTGCGCGGCGATCCGCCCCTGCGCGACGACATGATTCATCAGCTTGGTGATATGGTCGCTGTAGACGCGCGCATCCTCCATGCCCGCGCCAATACGCGTCGCCATCAGCGTCGTCTCGCGCGCGAGCCGCATCACCACCGTTGGGTCGGGCGCCGCGCCAGGCTGCGAGACCTCTGCCCAGATCGCCCCCGCGGACTGCTGAAGCGCTGGATAGCCCTGATTCACAGAGGTGACGAGCGCATCCAGGCCACGCGCCCCATCCCCAATCTGGCGGGCCAGCCGCTCTTGTCGGCGCGACGCCAGGACAGCCGCGTGCGCCGCATGCTCCATCGTCACTGTGGACGCCGCCACGACGCGCAAGTGCGTCTGCAGTTCGCCCAGCGTCTGGCCGGTCGAGCGATTGAAGCGATACGCGCCTACGCCGATAACGAGCAGCGCGAGCAGTAGCCCGATGATAGTAAGCGCCAGCATCGCCGCATTGACACCCGACAGCACATCCGCCAGCGGCGTCGCCACCATCAGCGCGCCGACGAATGCGCCATCGGAGTCGAAGATTGGGCTATAGGTCGCGGCGTAGTCGACTCCGCCAGCGCGCACGACGCCAGAATACGCGTGATGACAGTCAACTGACGCGACCGGCCCACAGGAGCCGACGACGGCGGGCTCCGCAGCGGACGGGAGCGGCGCTCCAACGATATCCATGTCGTGCGCCGCGACGGCAACGAGCGTCTGCCCATTGTACTGGAACAGCGCAGCGTCATCGCCCGTCATGGCGCTGATACGGTCGGAAAGGTCTACGCTCGCCTGCGGAGAACTGGCGAGCGTCTGGACGTTATTCGACATCATCGCGCTCGCTATCGCCGCCTCGTGGGCAAGTCGCGCCTGCTCCTCGGCGAGCGTCTGATTTCTCAGCGCAAGGTATGCTCCAGCCAGCAACGCGATGAGCGTGACCAAGCTCGCGATGGCCAGTGTTGCGACAAACTGACGCCCCGTCTGTAGCCGGGAGAGTCCCCGCCACCGATTGTCCCACTGGTCGCGTGGCTGCCGCCCTATGCGCCTATATCCCGTCCACCTCACCTGGCGCCTCCCCATGGTATCTGTGGTATGCGATCCGTCCGCAACAAGCAAATTCTGTCCAGTGTGTGCGCTACCCGCAGTATGCAGGCGCTGAATGCTTGAGTTATCGCCACATTATGTCACCCAGAATCACGCAGCATCCACCTGCGCGTGACTGCGATAATCGCGTGTGCGGCTGACGCAGGCTGGCTCGTTGTAGTAATGGACCATCTATCAGACATGTCCAAGCCACGCTATACTACGGAAGCAAGGCGTTTCTGGTTAGGCGCCACACGTCCGACGCACTCAACGACGAGGAGCATGCGGCCATGTTGAAAGAATCCCTGCTGTACCTCGCGCGCCAAGAGCGCATCCGCCAGTTCGTCATTACTAACCCCGCCGCGCGCGGTATGGCCCGTCGCTTCGTCGCCGGTGAGACGCTCGACGACGCCATTCGCGCCACCAGGCCGCTGAATGCCCGCCGTATCGCCGTCTCGCTCGATCATCTGGGGGAGAATGTCGCCGACGCGCATGAGGCCACCGCCACCGCCGACGAGTACATCACGACGTTAGAGCGCATCAGTGTCGAAGGTGTTGAGGCGAATATCTCGATCAAGCTGACCGCGCTGGGGCTGGACATCGACATGGCGCTTTGCCAGGCGAACTTGGAGCGCGTCGTCTGCGAGGCGCACAAGCGCGACATTTTCGTGCGCGTGGATATGGAAGGCTCAGACTACACAGAACGCACGCTCGATCTCGTCTTGGCGGCGCATGCGCGTTATCCCAACGTCGGCACGGTCGTGCAATCCATGCTCTTTCGCACACCATCTGATGTCGAGACGCTGATTGAGCAGGGTGTGCGCGTGCGGCTAGTGAAAGGCGCATACATGGAGCCGCCGACGGTCGCATTCCCCAAGAAGACGGACGTGGACGAGCAGTACCTGCGCCTGATGTATCGCCTGCTGGAGCGTGGCGTGTATCCGGCGCTGGCAACGCACGACGAGACGCTCATCGCCGCCGCGAAGCGCTATGCCAAGGAGAAGCAGATCCCGCGTGCGCGCTTCGAGTTCCAGATGCTCTACGGCATCCGGCGCGACCTGCAAGAGCGCCTGGCGAACGACGGTTACAACGTCCGCACGTACGTCCCCTACGGCTCGCAGTGGTACCCCTACCTCACACGACGCATGGCCGAGCGCCCCGCGAATCTCATGTTCATCATCTCCAACACTCTCCGTGGGTAAGTGGATGAGACAGAGTTCGGCCGCAAGCGGCTAGAATCCAGGACTTGTCAGGGCAGTTGCTTGTCTAGGCGGCGCCACACGCTGCCTCGCTTCGAGACATTGGCGCCAAAACTGGCGCCGCGGCCGACGAAAGCGCACGTACAGGTGGTCCTGTCCATCGATTGACCGGTTGAAATACGCCAGGTCGTGTTGCTATGTTCAATACATCAGATTTGCCTAATCTGCTCTGCCGTGCGCGCCTGGTTATTGAGCAGTCAGTTGAGGCGACATGACGAACAAAGAGACGATGACGCCATCGCCCTTCCACGCAGTTCTAGAGCACGCCTTCACTCATGCGCTCGCGTTTCTGGAGCAACTGGAGCGGTCGCCTGTTGGCGCGACGACTTCTCTGGCAGAACTGCGCCAACGGTTGGCGCGGCGGCTCCCGGACGCCGGGGTAGAGGCCGAGCAGGTCATTGACGAGCTGGTCGCTGATGTCGCTGGTGGCATCGTCGGCAGCGCAGGAGGCCGCTTCTTTGGGTGGGTCATTGGTGGCGCGCTTCCTGCTGCGCTTGCCGCCGATTGGCTCACGGCGACGTGGGATCAGAATGCGGCGCGCACGACCGGTGGCCCAGCCGTAGCAGTGATCGAAGAAGTGTGCGGCGCCTGGCTCAAGGAAGTGTTGGGGCTGCCATCGGGAGCGAGTTTTGCGCTAGTCACAGGTTCGCAGATGGCGCATGTGACCTGTCTCGCGGCCGCGCGCCATGCGCTGCTGGCCAGACATGGCTGGGATGTTGAGCGCGATGGACTCAGCGGCGCTCCGCGTTTGCGCGTGCTGACTAGCGTCGCCCATCACAACTCGATCGAGCGAGCGATACGCTTGTTAGGTTTTGGCACGCGCTCGCTTGTCGAACTGCCCGTAGATGAGCGTGGGCGTCTTCTCCCGACCACACTGAGCCAGGCGCTCATGCAGCAACTGGACGCCCCCACCATTGTCGTGCTCCAGGCAGGTGATCTCAATATTGGCGCGTTTGATCCGTTTGCCGAGCTTATTTCACTGGCCCACCAGGCCAACGCCTGGGTCCATGTTGATGGAGCCTTCGGCCTCCTGGCGCGGGCTTCGCTAGTGTACCGTGACCTTCTGCAGGGAGTGGAGGAGGCGGACTCCTGGGCGGTGGACGGCCATAAATGGCTCAATACCCCCTACGACTGTGGATATGCGTTTGTCGCTCACCCGGAGGCGCACCGTGGCGCGCTGGCTCAGCAGGCAAGCTACATCGTGCAGACGGCGGATGCTCGTGACCCAAGCGATTGGAATCCTGAGTGGTCGCGGCGCGGGCGTGGAGTCGCGACGTACGCCGCCCTACGGCAACTAGGGAGAACTGGGCTCGCTGATCTGATTGAACGGTGTTGCCGTCACGCAGAGACGCTGGTTACACAGATCGGGAGCTTGCCTGGCGCCGAAGTCGTCTGGACGCCTCAGGTAAATCAGGGGTTGGTCCGCTTCCTCGACCAACGACCTGACGCTACCCAGGAGCATCACGACCAGCGTACTGACGCCATGATCGCCAGGGTGGCCGAAACGGGCGAAGCTGTATTCAGCGGAACAACCTGGCGTGGACAACACTGTATGCGGGTATCGGTCTGTAACTGGCAAACGAGCGAACAAGACGTGGCGCGCGCCGTTGCAGCGGTTGCACAGGCCCTGCAGGAGGACTAGGCGCCTCTTTCACTCTACCTTGCTACGTGATACAGTCGTGACAACCTGGGGGCGACATGAGCGTCTCCCTACCCTCGTCACGGTCATGGCTCCTTTCCATAGGTGGATGAGAAAGGTGCTGTCACGGCAAGTCCGCCCTTCGCCAATCCGGCGGTACGCGCCGCGCACATCTACGAGTTCGCGGCCATCATCATCTTGATCTTGATGGTGACTCGACCGTTCTAGTGTGACTCATCTACAGCAGTGGGGCGAAGGCCGCCTCTAGCGCACAAAGGAGCGCGCCCTTGCGTACCACCCGCCCGCTCGCTTGTCTGGCGCTGAGCCTTCTCGTGCTCGCGCTCGCCCTTGGCGCCTGCGACCTCACAGCCAGCCGCACGCCGACGCCAGCCTCAAGCGCGACTGCCAGCGCCCCACCTATTCCCGCCGTGGACGCAGACTACCTCTACGACCAGTTCGCGACGCTTTCCACGCGTTTCATTCACCGCGAGGCTGGCTTCGACACTGATTTGCCGCCCAACCAGAATGGGCATGACGAGTTCGCCGCCTACTGGACGCAGGAGATGCTGCGCGACCTCGACGGCTTCGGCGCGCAGGCGCGTCAGGATACCTTCGCAATTCCTGGCTGGCGTGGGCGTCCCGCAGTCAGGCCCGCCGCCAACGTGGAGGTCAGCGTGCCAGGGCTGACGCATCCCGACCAGGCCGTCATCATCGGCTGCCACTACGACGGCGAGGCGCAGTCCACAGAATCGGCATTCGACGACACCAGCGGCTGCGCCATCGAGTTGGCGGTGGCCCGCGCGATGGGCCAATACTGGCGCGCACAGCATCACTTTCCCGCGCGCACCCTACGCTTCGTCATGTTCGACGCCGAAGAGTCCGGCATCTACGGCTCCTGGCACTACGTCAACCAGACCATCAACGGCGACCTGGGGCAGATCACCGCGATGATAAACGAGGAGCAGAACGGCATCGCCTATCCGCTGCGTTTTCTGGGCAAGGCGGCCAACCAGTTGCTGCCGTTCTATGTGGACGCCGCGCCAAGCGCGAGCAACGGCGCTTATCCAGCACAGAATGCATTACCAGCGACGCTGCGCGAGGCTATCCAGCGCTTCCGCAACCGCCTTTCGCCCGCCGTCTCCGCCGCATTCAACGACCTGCGCATAGATGGCTATACCTCGCTCGACTACCGCGGCTCCAATGGGCAGACCCAAGCGCAGCCGGTCTTCACCCCTGATCAGCTTGGAAATGTCGTCGTACAGGACGACGCTCTGGGCAACAGCGACGAGATCGCCTTCACGCTGACCGGGATTCCCTGTGCGACCTTCACCGGCAACTACACCTACTATTTCCGCCGCGAGCCGCAGCCCGCCTGGTCGTATCCATACGATCAGCCGGAGGATACTCTGGCGCTGATGAATGTGTACGCCAGCGGACACACCGCGAAGTCGCCCGCCCTGGCGCTGGCGCTCGCTCTGCCCGCTATGCTCACCGTCGAGCTCTTGCGCCAACCAGAGACGCTGGGCGATGTCGCGGCGGACAATAACCCTCTTGTGGCGCTCGCTGACATAGGGCCGACGCTGGCCGGCAAGCCAATCGCGCTGGATGCGTCTGGCTCGTTCGATCCGGATCGCGGCGGTGGCGGCGATTTGACCTACGCCTGGGACTTTGGCGACGGAGCCAAGAGTGACGGCGCGACAGCAAGCCACATCTACACCGCGCCAGGAACTTACTCGATCACGCTCACGGTGCGTTCGCCATCCGGGACGCGCCAGGTCCACAAGACGCTCACTGTCGCAGCGAGCGCGCCCTACTATCCCAACCCGCACGACGGCAATCCACCCAGTGGTTATCCTGCGCCCAACTCCAACGTGCATCTCCCTGCGCTGGAGCCCTGACGCGCGCTACTGCATGGCTCCCAGCCTCTACTCGCCCTCGAAGAGGGCAAAGCGCCAGTCGTTGCAGCGTACCGGGTTGCCGGGTGGATACTCGCCGTCGAACTCCTCGACCAGCGTGAAGCCCAACGTCCGGCACAAAGCGTTCGACGGCGCATTCTCAACCAATGGGAACGCGTGCATGTACCGATGCTTTCCCTCCGCTCGCGCCGCCGCGATGGCCTGCGCGGTCCCTGCGCGCGCGACGCCCTTTCCCTGGAATGGGACGAGCACGCCCCAGCCCATCTCGTAGACCGTCTCGCCGCGCCAGTCGGTTTCCCAGTAGCCGACGCCGCCCATCGCCTCGCCGGTCGCCGCATCCACGATCTTGAACATCTGCCCCTTACCAGACACGGGAAGGTCCAGGAAGCGAGCGTGGCGCGCCTCCATTTTCTCATCACTCTCCGGCCCGCCCAGATAGGTCGTCATCGCCGGATCGCCCATCAGCTTCTTTTCTAACCAGAGGTCATCTGGACCCCACGGCTCAATGCGCACGGCAATTCGCGGCGTCTCGCTCTCTGGCATCATCAACTCCTCTCAACAGATGGGTGCTCGCTACTTGCGTCTGGCGCCATGACGGAGCGCACGGCGCTCTGCTGGCTAGCGCTCTGTGTCGTCTTCCAGGTCCTCTGTCGAGGCTTCCGCCGGGGCGCTGGCAGCGTCCACGATAGGGCCGGGCGCGGCGAGCAGAATTGGCACTGGCTCGGCGAAGCCCTTGAGTTGCTCCTGGCCACGCGCGCGGAACTCGACACCCTCGATCTGTGGCGCGACGTAGACAATCCCCGGTGAGACGAGTGTCTCGCCCGGACCAGCCAGGCTGCACAGACGTGCGGACCGGTTGAGCGCCGCGCCACGATACCCGTCGCCGACCGGGACCGCCTCACCGAGATCAAGTCCCACGCCAATGCCGATCGGCATGTCAGGATGCTGGAGCCGTTCCTCCTCATAGCGCGCGTGCAACTCGCCCGCCGCCAGCACAGCCTGGCGCGCCGAGGCGAAGACGCCCAATACCTCGTCGCCACGCACCTCGACCAGCCGCCCATCCCAGCGCTCCAGCACACTGCGCGCCATATCGGCGAAGCGCGTGCTCAACTGCGCGGCGGCGTTATCGCCAAAGCGCTGCGTAAAGGCGGTGTAGCCACGAATATCGGCGATGAGGAAGGCGTGAATCGCCGCCGAGAGAGCTGGAGGCGTCGCAGGCGCCATCTTGCGCCCGGTGAGCGCATGCATCATCGGCGACTGTAGATCAGCGGCGTCAAGGAACGTTTCACGGTCTTCTTTATCCAGACCAAGCGCATCGGCCATCGCTTTAGCGACATTCTCTGGCGGGGCCGGTCGCTTCCCGGCCTCGATGTCGCGTAGGGCGCTCGGCGCGATGTTCACGGCCGTCGCCAGCTCGTCCACGCTTATCCCACGCAGCGTGCGGTGCTGGTACAGCAAGTCCCCAAAGCGCGGCATGGGAATCTTGGCAAAGAGATCTCCTAAGTTGAAGCCTGGCATCAGCGCTTGCTCTCCTCTCACTGGTCGCGCGTTCAGAGGTGAGCATAGCACACTGTCGCCGATCTCCAGTCAGCGCGCCTGTATCGTGATGTCGCCCGCCGCCACCTTGACCATCAGCCGCGCCTGTGGGCTGGCGCGCGTATCGCCTGCCGCCAGCAGTGTCGCGCCGGTAGTGTGGCGCGTGGAGATTGGCCAGCCATGGATGGTCAGACTGCCTGCGTCGGTCCACGCCTCGATGTGCGCGGCGGTCGCGGAGGGCAAGGTCAGCGTCGCATTCCCGGCGTCGATACTGATGTTAAGTACGGCGGCAGCACCCAGCGCGCCGTCAATGCTGACATTTCCAGCGCCCACCTGGACTTGTGAGTCGTTGGTGAACGTCGCGCCCATCATGTGGATGTTTCCTGCGTCCACGTGAAGCGAAAGCGGACCAGTCAACGCGCCGACCGTCGTGTCACCCGCGGACTGATTCACCATCACACCGGTTCGCACGGGGACGGTGATCAGGAGATCAACCAGCCGCGTCGCGCCCGGCCATGCGCTTCCGCGACCGCTGAAGCGCGCGACGACGCTGACGGTATTGCCATCCTGGCGCAGGTCGAGCGTGATCGTGCCGAGCGCCTTACGGGCGTCATCGTCCGTGCGGTCGCGCGCGCGGCTTGTCGCCTCGACGCGCACTGCGCCATCCTCCCCCGGCGCGAACGTGACAGATCCAGCAGGATTGGTCACGACGACCTCTGGCGCGCCCTGGATCGCGAAGGTACGCAGTGAGCTGGCGCTGACCGTTGGCTCGTTGAAGACGAACTGGTAGACGCCGACCGCTAGCCCGCCCATCGCGCCACAGAGCGCCCCCAGGAACAACAGAGCGCCAAGGCAACCGCCAATAAGCCAGACTTGCCAGGGACGGCGCATCAGGTGTTTGCGTCTGCCGGTAGGTTCGGGAGGGATGGAGGGAGCGGCGACCTGGGATGTCTCATCGGAAGAATCGCGCCAATCCACCGCAATCCTCGCTTCCCTTGTGCCCACTCGCTCTCGAACAGGACTACGGCGCGTCCAAGACGGCAGTTGCGCCGTCGAGCCTGATGTCCCTCTCTGTCTCGGCGCCCGTACTGAGCGAATAGACCGTCGCACGCCCGCGTGCGATACTGGGGATACTGCTCGCGCGCTGTGTATGACGGGCAGGCGCTACTTCCACCAGCAAAGGCATCGCAGCTATGCCAGAGTTTGAGCCTCGCTATCCACCCGCGCGCTGGCGTTTGATTGTCTATACCGGCATGCGCACCGGCGCGGAGAATATGGCGCTGGACGAGGCGATCATGGAGGCGGTGGCGGCTGGAGACTCGCCGCCGACGCTGCGCTTCTATCAGTGGGCGCCGCCTTGTCTCTCACTCGGCAAGCGCCAGCCGCTGGACGGCGTAGACATTGCGGCGTGCCGCGCCGACGGCGTGGATGTGGTGCGGCGCGCGACTGGTGGCTGGGCAATCCTTCACACCGACGAGCTGACCTACAGCATCGCGCTTCGGCCAGATGACCCGCGTGTCAGCGGCGCGATTCTCGACACCTACCGCACGCTCAGCCAGGGGCTGATCGCCGGATTACGGCTGCTGGGCGCCGACGCGGAAATGAATCCTGTCATACCCGGTGGCGCGCAGAACACCAGCGCCGCCTGTTTCGAGGTCCCTTCGGCGTACGAGATCACCCTCGGCGGGCGCAAACTGATCGGCAGCGCGCAGACGCGCCCGGCGGGAAAGGTCTTACAGCACGGCTCGCTGCCATTGTTTGGCGATATCGCGCGTGTGGCGCGCTATCTCACGTTCGCAAGCGAGCAGGAACGTCAGGCGCTGGCGACGCATTTGCGCGAGCGGGCGACGACCCTGAGTGACGCGCTTGGCCGTCCCATGGCGTTTTCCGAGGCGGCGCAGGCGATGGCGCGCGGTTTCAGCGAAGCGCTGAACGTCGATCTGGCGCCAGATGAGCCATCGGTGAACGAGATAGCGGCGGCGCGCAGGATTCATGATCACAAGGTAGCCGAGTTGGCGGACGCGCTACAGGCTTCATAAGCCGATCTAGACGCAATTTATCGGCACACGATTTATGGGGAGGAGCGAAGCGGATGGAGCGCAAGCTGCGGGTGGGCGTGATCTTCGGCGGGCGGTCGGGTGAGCACGAGGTCTCCATCGCCTCCGCCGCCTCAGTGATGGCGGCGCTCGATAAAGATAAATACGAGGTCGTCCCCATCGGTATCACACGCGAGGGACGCTGGCTCGCTGGAGTCGAGCCACGCCAGCTCACAGAGGGAGCGACGATGGAGGAGGCGGCGAGCGCTGCCAACGCTACCGCTGTCGCCATCACC
>DATAOM010000040.1:0-10160 GCA_036265775.1 Ktedonobacterales bacterium
GCGCCCGCCTGGAACCCCGCCACCTTGTCGTTGATGCTGGCGCGATCGGTGAGTAGCATAATCGGTAGTTGTCTGAGCGATGGAGTCGCGCGTATCTCCTCACAGAGACGCAGCCCGCTGCCATCAATCAGGTCCACCTCGCTCACCACCATGTCCGGCGGCTGTGCATGCAGCGCGGCCAGCGCCTCGCGCACGCCCGAAGCGAATCGCACGACGCACTGCGCGCCAAGCGCCTCGCGGACGCGCTCGCGAGAGACGGGATTCCCATCCACCACCAATACAGACAACGCCGCATCCTCACGCGAATCGTTGCTTGTTCTCTCCACCACCTCGCACCACTTTCCCAGACAGCCTTGCGGCGCTTCCGTGGCTCTCAGTTGGCGTGTTTCCCGCCAACTGGGATCACCTGCCGCCCTCCGCCAGGTCCTGTATCCGCCGCTCGCGCTCCTCCGGCGTGATCTGTAGCGCCCGTTCGAGCGCCGCGCAGAGCACGCTGACTTTGAACGGCTTGGCGACATACTCATCCACGCCAGATAGTGCGCCCGTCGTCTGATGCGCATCGTCGGTGAGCGCGCTGAGCACGATGATCGGCGTATTCGCCGAGACGCTATGTCCGCGAATCGCGCGTACGAACTGGAAGCCATCCATCACCGGCATGCCGATATCAACGATGACACAGTCCGGCTGCGCAGCGAAGTAGCTCTGCAGCCCATCGGCGCCATTGACCGCCGTGACGACCTCATAGCGGTCGAGCCGGCCAAGCGCGTGGCGGATGAGTTCCAGGATTGTCGGATCGTCATCGATGACAAGCACGCGTTTGACGTCAAGCGGTGTATCCATCGCCGTCGCACGCGCTACAGTCTGGCCGGACATGCTCCACCTCTTCCCCACCCGTATGCGTCGCGTATGTGTCGCGCTCCCTCGCGCCAAAAGCCACGCCACCATGCGCAGCCGTCTAGGGACGCTTGTGAGGCGATTCTACCATAGACCACCCAGACAGCAAACCAGCTATCATGACACCCATCGCTCGTCCATTGTGCGACGCGGAATGAAGCGTGTGGCGCCAGAAGATCGTCCGCTGCGCATGTCGCCAGTGGAAACCGCATGCGCATAATGTGAAAGTGCGTTGACTTCGCACTTATGTCAGGCGAACGAGCCGCTCGTCTGGTGACATCCCACTACCGCCCAAAGGTACTGCCATTTCTTGCCAGTATCGCAAGAAATGTCGGGCATGGGGGAGAAAGGATAAGGCAATGACAAAAATCTCGCCAACGAAGCCCGCCAACGGCGCGGGTCGCCTGCGCACACCAGCCGAGGCAGGCATAGACCCTGCCGAGCGCTACGCGCGCCAGACACTCTTCGCCGGTATCGGCCGCGCGGGACAGGAGCGCATCAACGCCGGGCGCGCGCTGATTGTGGGCTGTGGCGCGCTTGGGACTGTGCTGGCGAACAACCTGGCGCGCGCTGGCGTCGGCTATCTGCGCATCGTCGACCGCGACTTTGTCGAGGGCAACAACCTGCAGCGCCAGGTGCTCTTCGATGAGAGCGACGCGCTCGCCAGTATGCCCAAGGCCGAGGCAGCGGCTAGGCAATTGCGGCGTGTCAACAGTGCCATCGAGATCGACACACGCACGCTGGACGTGAACACCGACAACATCGAAGAGCTACTGGATGGCGTTGACCTGGTGTTGGATGGCACAGACAACTTCGAGACGCGCTACCTGCTCAATGACGCCTCTCTGAAGCTAGGTAAACCATGGATCTATAGCGGCGTGATCGCGGCCTACGGCGTCACCATGACGATCTTGCCAGGCGATACCGCATGCCTGCGCTGCGTCTTTCCGGAGCGGCCACTGCCTGGCACAACGCCTACCTGCGATACCGCTGGCGTGCTGAATGGCATCGTCGGCGTCGTCGCGGGCATGGCCTCCACCGAGGCGCTCAAGTGGTTCGTCGGCAGCGACCGGCTCGTGCGCGGCCTGACATGGATTGATCTGTGGGAGAACACCTTCGACCGCATCGAGTTGCCGCGCCAGCCCGATTGCCCCGCCTGCGGCCAGCGCCACTTCGAGTATCTGGATGCCCCAGCCGATGCGATGGGCGCGACGCTCTGCGGACGCAACGCTGTTCAGGTGCGCCCCGCCGCGACAGAGAGCGCCACGCTCGACCTTGATACGCTGGCCGAGCGGCTGCGTCCCGTCGGCGAGGTGGCGACGAACGGCTTCCTGCTGCGCCTGCGCGTGGACGGCTACGAGGTCACGCTCTTCCCCGACGCGCGCGCCATCATCAAGGGGACGGACGATCCCGCCGTCGCACGCTCGGTCTATGCGCGCTACGTCGGCGCATAGGCTTCTATGCCCCGACGTGATACGATGTCCCGGCGAATGCAGGTCGATACGCGCCGATCATGCGCCTTCCGAAAGGAGCCGGCATGTCGCTGGAGGATCTGACCGCGCTGGCGCGCGCGGTGGAGCGCAACTGGCGTTACGCCTGGGCGGCATTGGGCGAGGTGGAGACGGAGCCGCGCTCCATCGTCGATGACACAAGCGGCTTCCTGCGTGTCTATACGCCCGGTATCTCCGAGTCGCTGCTGAACCTGGTGATGTCCTATCAGTCACCGGCGCCGGTCACGCCGGAGGATGTGTTTGAGACGCTAGCGCCCTATCGCCAGCGCGGTCTGCCCGCGCAATGGTGGCTGCTGCTCGGCGACGAGCCAGTGGGCTTGCGCGACGCCCTGCATGCGATCGGGATGGAGTCGTGGGGCGGCGCGACGGCGCTGGCGTTGCCGCTGGAGACATGGATTCCCTCGTTCCACCCGCCGCTGCCAGACCTCGAATTGCTGCGCGTGACAGGTTGGGAAGAGCGCATGGCCACGCTGCGTGTGATTTCTGAGGTCTTCTTTGTCACGCCGGAGCCGATGCGTCGGTGGACGGTGGATAATCCAGTATTCAACCTCTATGCTGCGCGTTGGCAGGGACGCATCGTCGCTGGTCTCACGACGCTCCAGCGCGATGGCGTGGTGGGTGTCTACAACGTTGCCACCGCAAGCAGGGCTCGGCGCATGGGCGTCGCGGGCAACCTCGTTATCCATGCGCTGTGCGAGGCGGCGAGCCAGGGCGCGCGGCTGGCGACCCTTACTGCCACACCCCAAGCGCTGCGGCTCTATGGCGAACTGGGCTTCCGCTCGGTCGGTGTGATCGAGCAGTGGCTGCCAGGGCCACGACTCGCGCACCACCTTTCAGGCGCAGGCGCCGCGCATGAAGGCCGCTTCTATGGCTGAGAAGCTGCTCTCCATGACCGAGGCGATAGAGCGTTACGTGCCCGATGGCGCGAGCGTGGCGCTTGGCTGCGCGCTGGAGCCGCTGATTCCTTTCGCCGCCGGCCACGAGCTGATTCGCCAGCGCCGCCGCGACCTGACGCTCATCGGCCCCATCTCCGACATCCTCTTCGATCAACTGATCGGCGCGGGTTGTGTGCGACGCGTCATCGCGGCGTGGGTCGGCAATGTCAGTCAGGGGCTGGGCTATTGCTACCGTCGCGCCGTCGAGCAGGGCGTTCCACACGCAATCGCCGTCGAGGATCACAGCAACTACAGCGTCTCGCTGGCGCTGCTCGCCGGGGCGCTTGGCGTCCCGTACATCCCGATGCTCTCGCTGCTCGGCAGCGACATCGCGCGTGATCATCCGACGATTCGCCCCGCTCCCTCGCCACTGGATGGCAGCCCGACGCTGCTCGTGCCAGCGCTACAGCCCGACGTGGCCATCTTGCACGTCCAGCGGGCCGACGCCGAGGGACGAGCGCACGTTTGGGGCGGAATGGGGATCTGCGAAGAGGCGGCGCTGGCGGCGAAGGGTGTCATCTACACCGCCGAGGAGATCGTCCCGCCTGATGTCATCCTCAGCGACCCCAATCGCGTGCTCGCGCCAGGAATGAAGACGCTGGCCGTCGCCCATACACCGGGCGGCGCGCATCCCTCGCCGGTGCAGGGTTACTACAACCGCGACCATGCCTATTTCAGCGAGTACCACCAGCGCACGCGGACGGTTGAGGGCTTCGCTGAGTGGATGGAGGACCAGGTGTTGAGCGTTCCCGATCGCGCAACCTATCTGGAGCGATTGGGAGACGCGCGCTGGCGCGCGCTCGCGGCCAAGGAGCAGCGCCTCGCCGCGCCGGTCGATTACGGATACTAAAGCGGGGGCCTAATGCCAGACTACACGCCGCAGGAACTGATGGTGGTCTGCGCCGCACGCGAGATCCGCGATGGCGAGGTTGTCTTCGTGGGCATGCGGCTGCCGCTGCTGGCCTTCGCCCTGGCCAAACGCACTCATGCGCCGAACGCCACCGGCCTCTTCGAGAACGGCCTGGTCCGCGATACACCTTCCGCCGAACTGCTCTTCACCATGGGGGACGCGCCGAACATTCTGGGCGCAGAATGGGCGACGCGCACCAGCGCGCTGATGGGTCTGCTGGCGCAGGGCTGCGCCAATCTCGGCTTTGTCGGCGGCGCCGAGGTGGACCGCTACGGCAATCTGAACACCTCCTACATTGGCGAGCGCGCGCATCCACAGGTCAAGCTGCCAGGCAGCGGTGGCGGCGCGGATATCGCTTCGCTGGCGGGACGGCTCGCAATCATCATGGCGCACGAGCGCAAGCGCTTTCCGGAGCGCGTCAGCTACATCACCAGCCCCGGCTATGGTGATGGCGACGACTGGCGGACGTACATTGGTCTGCCACGTGGTGGTCCGGCGGCGGTCATTACGACGCTGGCGGTGCTCGGCTTCGCACAGGACACGCATGAGATGGAGCTGCGCTCCTGGCATCCCGGCTCCAGCGCTGACGATGTGCGCGCGAACACGGGATGGGACCTACGTGTGGCCTCGGATGCGCATGAGACGCCTCCCCCAACCACCGACGAGTTGCGCATCATCCGCGAGTGCGACCCGCAGGGCTTCTGGACGCGCTGATGAGAACGGGGCTTTCTCGCTCTTCCAATTGGGCGAGTGGAAAGCCGTAGCTCGCCATGGCATTCGCAGTCGGACCCTGCGCGAACACCACAGGCGCCGCATCTATCAGCGGCCCCGGCCCACGGTGCGCGCCCAACTCATACTCGGTCTCGCCATGGCGTTGTACAAAGCGAGGCATGTCGCGATCAATCCACCTCGAACCCCACCTGAGCACAGATGAACTGGGCGCTCGGTATCGCAGGACCTTAGATCCCGTTGAGCGCAGTCACTGGCAGTTCCTGTGGCTGTTGGCACGCGGCTTCACCGCCAAAGCCATTGCCCGCGTCACGGGCTACACCGCGTACTGGATCGGCCAGATCGCGCGTCACTACAACGCTCTTGGGCCGCAAGGCGTCAAAGATCGGCGGCGTCTGGCGCGGCCGCACCGACAGCTCTTGACCACGGCGCAACACACTGAGTTGCGTGCGGCGTTGAGCGGACCGGCTCCGCAGCACGACCAGTGGAACGGGCGTACCGTCGCCGTCTGGATAGCAGAGCTTTTGGGACGACCTATCTGCCGGCAGCTGGGTTGGGTCTATCTGCGGCGGCTCGGCGCCAGTCTGCGGATGCCGCGACCACGCCATGTCCAAGCGGACCCACGGGCGCAGGACGACTTCAAGCGGCGCCTGCGTCCTCTGCTGAGCGAGGTGGCGACGGCCTTCCCGCGAGCGCAGGTCGAGCTGTGGGCCATGGATGAGCATCGCATCGGACTCAAACCGATCCTGCGTAAGGTGTGGTGTTTGGACGGCAAGCGCCCGCTCGCCCCCGTGCAACATCGCTATGAATGGAGATATCTGGTTGGCTTCGTGCATCCAGCGTCGGGCCGCACCATCTTTCACTTGGCCACATCCGTCAGCGTGCCCCTCTTTGAAGCAGAACTTGCGGCCTTTGCGACGGCGGTGGGGGCGAGTCCTTCCAGGCAGATCGTGCTCGTCTTGGATCGCGCCGGCTGGCACAGCACCCAACGACTGCGCGTGCCCGATCATGTCCACTTGCTCTTTCTGCCCCCCTATTCCCCCGAACTGCAGCCAGCGGAACATCTGTGGCCGCTCACCAACACGCCGCTCTTCAACCGCCACTTCACCAACATTGAGGAACTAGAAGACGCGCAGGCCGAGCGCTGCGTCGCCTTGCAGGCGCAGCGCGCTCTTGTCCACGCCACCACCCGCTTCCACTGGTGGCCCCAACGCATCCGCACCCACCACCCTCGTCCCAGGGAGGAGCAAGCAGCGCCTACGCACAGAGGATCACCGCGTCGGGCTGGTTCATCTGCCAGCCACGCTCAAGGCAACGACTAGAGCGTGGGGAGCGCCGCGCGCGGGTCGGGCACGTATCCTTCCTCCAGGAAGAAGGCGTACCGCTGCAGGTACGGATGTACATCATGACGCACGTACTCCAGCCAGCGATCGAGCCCGGCAAAGTAGGCATAGTTCTTTGCACTTCCCAGCGCGAGTTGCGCCTCCCGCTCGCGCGCCAAGGTGGCCTCAACCTCAAGGCGTTCCTCTGCCCACCACGTACGGATGGACTGCAAGGACCAGTGCGCATCGCCGTCACATCCATAGCCGCTCATCGGATCAGCCCAGGCTGCTTGCAGCACCTGGCGGAGCTCGAAGTGATTGACCGGTTGGCGAAAGATGACCTCAAAGCCCTGAGGGTCCACCTGGACGTTATTGGGCGCCTGCAGGGGACCCGTACCGCAGTTGTCGCCATTGCCGCAGTAGAGCGGGCCGGGTGTGTTCATCCACGTCTTGTCTGACCAGGTGGCGAGGAGATGGTTCGCAGTCTCCCCCTCGTCCCAGGCGGCCAGTGCCGCCGATACGTCAAACAGCTGCTCCTGCTCCATCTGGCTATCCCATCCCGAGGCGCGTTTGTGTATGAGCATCGCTGGCTATGCAGCCAAGCCCACCAGTCTTCCGGGCTTCTTCCTCATTAGCATGCGGATCTGCCACGCTCGCGGCACGACCCGTGCCCTTTGGTTGACCCGATTGCCATACTACAACAGTGTGCTGCGACTTCGTATCACGTGCGTAGGTTGCGATACCACTCTGTGAGCGGTGGGGGAACATCTGGCATAACGCATCCCATGTGAGTGTCGGGTAATAGCGGGTGAGCGCTGCTTTCTCCTCTGCAGTCCATGGATGTCGTTTGCCGAGCTGCACAGTCACTTCGCGACGTGACTGGGCGCCGCCCTGCCATTGCATCCACAAGCCCAACACCCAGCGATTCACGTAGCCGAGTGGCGGAATCTTCAAGCGCGAGACCGATCACTCGCGCCTGGGCCTCGCGCGACCATTCCACGAACGTGGCGCGAACGTGGCGCGAATGCGCTGGGCAATCCACTCGACACGCTGAGTGAGTACCCAGGGCCGCGATGAGATGGGCTGACTGGCCGACAGGGCCGCCAAATCTGCCTCACGGGCAGCGATGAGCGCTTTCACCTCGCGAGCTCAGTCGACTCCTTAGCCGTGAGCGTCAGGACCATCCATGGCAGCAACGTAACCCAACTTGTGCCTCATCCTGTCAGCGCGCGCACGCGACTGCGCGGCCAACTCCCCAAAGCGGCGCTCCAGCCAACGATCTCCGTCCGCGCCTGCCTTCGCAGCGAGACGCGCATGGAGCGCGGCAGATTCGTCCAAGGTCTTGAGCCCGCTCCACAGCGCCTCCTCTGTCACATTGGTCAAGCCGCGATTCAGCGCCTCCGCCGTAAAGGCATGGCCAACCTGACAACGATAGCGCCGCGGTCCGTCATCCGGAACTTCCCACAGCGGCCGGTGACACTCTGGACATTTCTGCGCCACGGGTGCGCCGTTCCGCTGCACCTGCTCGATCACCGAGAGATCGAGTCCCGCGATCTTCAGCTCTCGCTCCAGATCAGTGGTGTCTTGCCGCTTATCGGGCGGAGGCGCCTCCAATTGCGTCAAGATCGCAAGCTTACTGGCAAGTTCCGCGATAGGAAGGCATACGTCGGCCTCGACGTAGGTCAGGGCGGCGCGTGGCATCCCTTGAGCGACAGCGGTCTCCGGGTCCTGGACAACGGCGAGCCCACCCTGCCGCTTGATGGCGACGAGGCCAGATGCGCCATCATCGAGCGCGCCGGTGAGCACGACGCCAATGACACGCGGCCCAAAAGCCAACGCGGCGCTGCGAAACAGCGGATCGACGGCGGGGCGGGCGTAGTTCTCGCCGGGTCCAGAGACAACGCGTACGCGCTCCTGTGTGAGCAGCAGATGGCGATTCGGCGGCGCGATGGCACTACGGCCACATTGTATCTCGTCACCATCGTGCGCCATCACCGCCGGCAGCGCACCAGCTTGTGAGAGGATGGTGGGCAACTGGCTCCTGACAGAGGGCGAGACATGCAAGACCACGAAGACCGCCGCCGGCAGATGCGCTGGCAGTCCCACGACCAGTTCCGTTAAAGCGTCAACGCCTCCAGTAGAGGCTCCTACGACGACGATATCATGCTTGGGCATGGGGGAATCCTTCCCTTTCACCGCTGGCGAGTCGTGACGCCAAAACATCCTTGTGGCAGCCACGCAGCCAATGTATAAGTATACCTCTGATCGATGCCACCTGCCAGCAGGTGTCGGTGTCCGATGGCGCGCGATACGAATTCATGCGACAAGACCCACAGGCGCTGGCGCCTTGTAGACCTTGGCGAAATGATCACTGAGCGTTTGCAATATGCCGCCTCTGCGCTCGGCTTCTTGCTCCAGTTCGTCCAGATGCTGGGTGAGCAGGTCGCCCACGGAATAGGCGGGCTTGAGTTCCAGCGGTAGCACTCTCTTGGCGGAGAAGACTCCGAGCAACATCTGGACACGCTGATCAACCGTCCAACGTGGTATAGTAACGATGACCCTGGAAGGATTCGGGGGCTGGTCCGAAGTCCGTGCGCCTTCAGGGGGGTGATCAAGGAGGATCATGCATGAAGGATATGTTCCGCAAGTTCGCCGCAACGGTGGCGACCGCCAGTGGCACGCCCTGGGCGTTCTTGCTGGCGTTTCTCGTCATCGTCGTCTGGGCCATCACTGGACCGATCTTCAACTTCTCCGATACCTGGCAACTCGTCATCAATACAGGAACAACCATCGTCACGTTCCTGATGGTTTTCCTCATCCAGAACACGCAGAACCGCGACGCCGTGGCGATCCAGCTCAAACTCGACGAGCTGCTCCGCGCCATGAATGGCGCGCGTACGAGTTTAGTGGATTTGGAGAATCTCGACGACAAGGAGATCCTGCGCCTGAAGAAGGAGTTCGAACGCATCCACCAGCACGCCGATGTGGGCGAGCAGATTGTCGAGGAGGAGCTTGAGGACTCCAGCGCAGCGAGGAACAGCGACTGATGCAAGCCTGGCGCACATTGCGTTCCCGGACCTGTATACACACTCCTAAGCGCCGTCTTTTACGGCATAGCAATGTTGTCGTCTCCACATCGCAGATCCGTTGCCGCGCAGCGCGTCACTCGCGCGACAACCAGGAGAATGGCGCATGACACTGCGTGGTGAAGCGCCCGCCCATGATAGCGACCACTTGTCACAACAACCAGTTGAAGGCAAAGGGCGCGGGGTGGAGCGTGGGTCGCGAGGCCACGACAGTACGCCGAGGCGTCTGCCTTTCCCGGTTGTTGTGGGGTTGATGTTGCTCGCGCTACCTATGCTTTTCCTGGCTGGTTGGTGGGGTTATCGGTTCGCTGTCAGCTGGCTCGGTCCCTTCGCGCCACTGGCGGTGGCGTTCGTCGGGGCCATCGCTCTAGCGACCATCGGGCCTGCGCTGCTCGTACGTTATGGAACGCAATTGCGGGCTGTCGTTGTCCACGGCGCCACGTGGCTCTGGGCAAAGGTGGAAGCGACAGGCGTCTTGCAGCGAATCGCCGCACGCTATCCCCGTTTGTCTCGCTTTCTGGCGGCGCGCATCGCCTGGGGCAGCGCGACAGGATTGAGCTTGACCATCGGGCTGGTGGCATTGGTGGTTATCGGCCAGGTCTTCCTCGATCTGCTGCTTGACGTGGTCACCGATAGCCAAGTGGCAGGCACGGATCGGCGTATCCTTCACCTGATAGAGACCTTGCGTACGCCAGAACTCGATCAGATCATGTATGCGCTGACTTATCTGGGCAGTGTGCGCGTCATACTGACGCTGGCCGCCGTCATAGCGA
>DATAOM010000041.1:0-6005 GCA_036265775.1 Ktedonobacterales bacterium
ACTCTTGACAGGCGGCAACGACGCTTCGCCACGATGAACGGGCGCGAGAGATGAGCCCATACGTATGCACTGCCGACGCCATTGTGACGAACGCAGTATCGCCGATGAGGATGGAACGCCATGAACGAGTCCAGGTACGAATCCGAAGCCCGGAGCGGAGAAGCGCGCTCCACGATTGAAGCCCCCTACGAGCCGAGAGACCGGCGCGTGAATACCGATCCACGCGAGCGCCCGCAGAACCGCCCACGCGTCTCGCCCTGGGTCATCGTCCTGGGCAGCATCCTGCTGGTCTGCGCGGCGCTGACGGCCTGCACGGCGGCGGCGGCGGGCGCCGTGCGTGGCATCCTCCTCGTGACCAGCCCGGCGCGCGAAACGGTGACACGACAGTTTGCGGTCGGCGCTGTCCCCACCGTGGTAATCGACGCGGACGCCGCCAATGTGGAGGTGACGCAGGGCGCCGCAGGGCAGGTCTCCGCCGTGCTGACCAAGGAGACGCACGCCATCACGCAGTCGCTGGCGCGGCAGGACCTGGACGCGATTACCCTGACCACCGAACAGAACGGCGACCGCGTGACCATTCGCGTCAACTCACCGGATGGGGTAGCGGTCTTCGGCGCGGGGCAGCGGAGGATTGGCCTGAACATCAGCGTGCCACCGACCGCGAATCTGGCCGTAACGAGCGCCGCCGGTAACATCGAGATCGACGATATCGCGGGCAAAATGGACGTTGAAGTCTCGGCGGGCAACGTGACGATGCGTGACGTGACACTGAGCGGCAACTCCAGCGTGCGCGCCAGCGCCGGGAATATAGACATCCAAAGCGCTCTCGCGCCACAGACGAATCTTGACCTGACCTCCAGTGCGGGGACCGTGGAGTTGACACTGCCAAGCGACACGCGCGCGCATGTCGAGGCGACGACGTCGCTGGGTAACGCGGATATCTCGGGATTCCCTCACGCGACGGACCAGACGGACACGCGGAACGTGATCTCCACTGACCTGAACCCGAATCCCGACAGCACGATCACGGCGCACGTCTCGGTCGGCAACCTGAGCATCCGCGCTGGAGCATAATTCCGGAGCATAATTACTGTGCAGAGGTTCGTCCCTCGACCCTCTGGCAAGGTCTCAACCAGCGCCCCCGTCGCTCCTTTGCGGGGGCGCTCTGGCATGTGCTATGCTGTCCTATACGCGACCAGGCAAAGGGTCGCGCATGGTCTCAAGTGGTCTCACATGGTCGCAGCGCCAGGAGCATCCGTATGACACCGAAGCCAGATCCCGACGCCATCCGGCGCCAGGTGGACGCCTATTTCGCACGTACGCCACAGGGCCTGATCATCCCCAACGTGATCGAGCAGACCCCGCGCGGCGAGCGTGGCATGGACATCTATTCGCGCCTCCTCAAGGAGCGCATCATCTTCATCGGCACCCCAATTGACGACAACGTCGCCAATGTCGCGGTCGCGCAGTTGCTCTTCCTGCAGAGCGAGGACGCGACCAAGGATATCTCGATCTATATCAACAGCCCCGGCGGCAGCGTGTACGCGGGTCTTTCGATCTACGACACGATGCAGCACATGAAGTGCGACGTCGCCACCTTCTGCATGGGCATGGCGATGAGCATGGGCGCGATTCTGCTCGCCGGCGGGACGACGGGCAAGCGCTACGCTCTGCCGCACTCGACGATTCTGATCCACCAGCCGCTGATGGAGGGCGTGGGTGGCCAGGCGACGGACATCGAGATCACCGCGCGTGAGATCTTGCGCATGCGCGACTCGCTCTACACGATTCTGGTGAAACACACCGGTCAGACGCTCGACAAGATCAAGCTGGACGCCGACCGCAACTTCTTCATGTCCGCCAGCGAGGCGGTCAGTTACGGCATCGTGGACGAGATCCTCGCCCCGACACGCGAGCCGGTCGGGGCCGAGCGGTAGCAGAAACGTCGTTGGGATAGAGCGCCCTGGAGGTGGCTGGAAAGCTGGCCTCCAGGGCTTTTCCGTAAGTCGCATCAGGGTTGCATCGTGGACGGCGAGGATGGAGGCGCGGCATGGCCACAAAAACGCCCGCGCGCGCGGATATCCTGCGCATGCTCTTCGGCCTGCTCTATCGCAGCCGCATGCTCTACTGGCTCGCCAGCACGATTCCCTTCGCGGGGCAGTGGCGCGTCTGGCAGCGACTGGTGATTCCGCGCATCCTCGGGCGCGACGTGCTGGAGATCGGCTGCGGTATTGGGACGCTGCTGACCGATATGGTGAAGGCCGGTTATCGCTGCACGGCGGTAGATCGCTCGCCGCAGATGGTGGCCGCGACGCGCGACCGGCTGCGCAGCAAAGGCGTCACCGCGTTCACGCCGGTGCTGGAGGCGAGCGCGCAGAAGCTGCCCTTCGCCGCCGCCAGCTTCGATACGGTGGTGAGCACGTTCCCCACGGAATACGTGCAGGATCCGGCGACGCTGCGCGAGGTCGGGCGGGTGCTGCGTCCGGGTGGGCGCTACATCGTCGTGTTGAGCGCGGGCTTCCTGCGCAACGCGCGGCTGCTGACACCACTGGCCTGGATACAGGATGCTGTCTACGGGCGCAACGCGACGCCGAACGAGAAAGCGTGCATGATCTCGAACAGCCTCGTGACGGCGATTCCCTTTGAGGCGGGGGGCTTGAGCGGCAAGGTGGAGTGTGTGCGCGGTCCCTTCTGGGAGGCGTACCTGCTCATTGGCGAGAAGCCACGCGAGGCGATCACGCCGCTGCCCGCGCTGGAGCCGCACTAGCGCCTGGCGCATGAGGGGCCGCATGAGGCCGCCCTGCGCGCTGAGGTGGCGCCAATTTGCTACATTCCTCAATGAGGAAGGCAGGAGCGGAAGGATAGTGACCGTTCCATACAGGAAGACAACCATGATCAAGATCAGCATCTTCTATCCAAACACGTCAGGCGCGCGGTTCGATATGGACTACTATCTGACGAAGCATATGCCGGACTCTATCGAGAAACTGAGCGCTGGTAAGGGGTATCGCGGCGTCTCGGTCGAGCGAGGCGTTGGTGGCGCGACGCCGGGATCAGCGCCAGCCTTTGTCGCCATGTGTCAGTATGTCTTCGACACGGCTGAAGATTTCATCGCAGTGTTCAATCAGCACGCGGAGCTGCTTCAGGGCGACATCCCGAACTATACCGATATCGCGCCGGTCATCCAGTTCAGTTCGGTTGAGATCACGAAATAGGGTGGCTACTGACGATCCGCAAGCTGCGCTTCCAGGGCGGAGATGGCCTGCGCTGCGAGCAGTTCTGCCGGGATGCCGTTGATGATGTCGGTGTGGCTGTTGAGGATGGCATTCTCAACATCCGCGAATGCGAAGGCATCCGGCGGGAGCGTCACACCGCGATGCCAGAGCGTCGAGGCCCAGACGCGCATGGGGTATATGTCGCCGGGCAGATAAGGTGTGATTGTCGGTATGTGGAGCGCGCCCGCCAGGTGGCCTGGTCCGGTATCGTTGGAGAGGCAGAGCGCGGCGCGACTCAGCAGGATGGCGAGATCGCGCAATGAGGGCGTCTTCTTGGTGATGACGCGAGCGTTTCCTTCGGCGCCGGCGAATCCAGCGAAGAACGCCGCGAGATCTTCGCAGCGAACGGGCTGATCGTCGTCGGGACCGCAGGCGATGAAGAACTCCACGCGCTGTAAGGGATGGCTGCGCGCCCAGTGTTCGCAGACGGCGGTCATCACGTCGTCCCAGTTCTCGTAGCACTTGGCGGCCACGACGGACTGGAAGAAGCAGATGATGCGCGTGGCCTCCTCGTTCAGGCCATACGCGCGGGCCAACTCTGGATAACGCGTTTCGTCACGTTCGTTTAGGTGGATGCGTGGCTGCGCCTTCAGGTCGTCTATCGTCTCCTCGGGCAACCCGAACAGGTCTTCGAGAAAGGCTGCATAGCGTCTGCGCGGGCCGCGATGGGCGTAGCTGCGCACAGCGACACGATGAAGGCGCCCCAGTGTCGTTGCGCTCGATGCGCCGGTTTCGGCGTATTGGAGATACGATTCGCCGTCGTGCGCGCCGTGGAAGTCGAGCGCCAGCAGATGTCGTGGCTCTTGCTGGTTGTGATTGTTACTGGTCGTCGAATCCGATGCTGGCTGAAAGTGGATGCCGGGCCAGAACTGGTCGGCATAGGTTGCGTCGTCGAAGAGCGACGATATTGCTTCTTCAACAAATACGGTGACGGGTGTTCCAGCCTTGCCAAGCTGCTCTAGCAAGGAGAACACGCCTTCAAGGAAGGCCGTCTCGACGATGCACTCTCCGAGCCTGCCCGCTTTGCCACCTAGACGGAATTCGACGGCGTCGGCGTGCAGCAGAGCTTCGTGCGCTATCTCTACGACTCGTGCATCAGCCTCGGTCAGTGGATAGTCGCTGTCGAGCGCGAGATGTTGGAGCCAGGGCATCTCGAAGATCATGTTATTGGGCATTGGCTCATTGATCGGATTGGCCATCGCTCGCCTCCTGTTTCGATAGGAGCAGAAGCCCAATCTCAACCCACACCACTTGATAGCGGTCCTCGTCAACGTTGTCTGGATGTCCGCCGATGGCGTCGCGCAGGAGCCAGTAGTGGGCGATGGCTCCCACAAGTACAGCCGCAATCGCTTGCCAGTCGCGCTTGGGAGCGTCCTCACCCGCCTCGGCCTCAAACCAGTGGGTCACACTCTGGTAGACACGCCGGAGGTCCTCATCGCGTAGCGCCTCCAGGAGAGCTGGAAAGGCGACGAGGTCGCGCCGGTGGAGGATGCGATTGAGGTCGCGTTTAGCGTCGAGCCGACGGAAGCCTGCCTCCGCGAGGATGGCAAGGCGTTCACGCAAGGGGCGTTGGTGTAGTGGCTCGGGGTCATCTACTGTGGCGATCAGATCAGTGACCGCCCGAATCTGCTGGAGCACGCCTGCGGTGAGCAGATCAGCCTTGGAGCGGAAGTGTCGGTAAAGCCCTCCCGAGCCTGGAGTCAAGCCAGCCGCGGCCTCGATCTCTGCGACTGTGGTCGCCTCGTAGCCTTTCTCGCCGAACAGCCGCATGGCTTCGGTCAGGATGCGCTCGCGCGTCGTACTTACCGTCACTCCGCCCTCGCTTGATGGTGACTGGGCGCCGTCGTGGACGTCTCAGGCGACGCATCCGATTGGCGGTTCAGCCAAACAGGCCACGTTGTTGTACCACGCACACCCTGAGGCGCTGTCGGGAACATCGGCTGGAGCATGGCAGCAAGAGGACCAAGTGGAAGCGGGACAATAGGGCGTTTGATCGCGCGCGCCGCCTGGTATTGGCGGGCAAACTCGCCGATGGTGAGCGCCTCTGGCCCACCAAAATCTTGACGCATCCCAAGACCGCCGTCATCCACACAACGGGCAAGATAGGTCGCAAAATCGGCGGTGTCGCAGGGCTGGAATGGGAGGCGGGCAGGCAGCGGCCAGACCGGCACACGCGTGAGGCCGCTCAACCAGCCAGCGATCAGATAATAGAACGGGGTCGCGCGCACGACTGTCCAGTCGAGGTCCGACTCGCGCACCAACCGCTCTCCCGCAGCCTTGACGCGCCCGTACGGATAGTTCGCGCGGTCGATATCGACGATTGAGACGTGCAGGAACCGGCGTATGCCCGTATGCTTTGCGCTCTCGACCAACCGCCGGACGCCTTGCAGATCGACATCGGATGGCGTGCGGAAGAAGTCGCTCAGACTAAAGCCGCCGCGCTGGGCCATCGGCGAGTTAGTGGCGGCGTTCAGAACCAGATCAACCCCATCTGCTGCCTCATCCAGACCCTCGCCCGTACCAAGGTCGCCCACTACCCATTCCGTCTCGGCGTCCTGCCGGGGCCTGCGTGTGAGCGCGCGAACATGATGCCCTGCGCGCTGGAGTTCAGGAATGAGATCACGCCCCAGATGTCCAGTGCCTCCCGTCACAAGTACTGTGCTCATGTTTCCTCCAATCGCACAATGCGCATCTCGCCACTGATATTGTCAGTAAGTACTTACTGACAAT
>DATAOM010000042.1:0-17438 GCA_036265775.1 Ktedonobacterales bacterium
GCCGCCGCTGGGTTGCGTTGGAGCGCCCGCAGTAGCTCCATCTGCTCCACGCGCAGCGGCGCCATGCGCGCGGTGTCCAGTGTGAGGTCGTAGAACGGCTTTGAGGCGTCGTTGCGTTTGCGCTCGTATCCCGCGAGCGCAGTGTCCAGCGGAGCGCGCCCGGAGAAGCCCGCGTCGAGCGCGTCGGCGAGCAGTTCGGCGTCGCGGAAGGCGTCGCTGATGCCCAGCCCGGTGACGGCGTCTTTGATGTAGCCCGCATCGCCCACCAGCGCCCAGCCCGGCCCATAGGGCTTGCGGTAGTAGTTGACCATCTCGCCGGAGCCGAGGATGCGCTCGGCGCGGCGTCCCGCGTGGACACGCTCGGTGAGATGCGGGACGAGGTCAATCGTCGCCATGTAGCTGCCCTCCACGTCGGCGCGGAAGGCGTCGAACTCGGCGCCAGGCCAGGCGACGTAGATCAGCGTGAGACCGTCGTTCGTCGGCCATACGCCCAGCATGCGCCGGCCCACACGGTAGATCTCGCCGCTCTGGATAGGCGCACCAGCCCAGTAGGTGTAGTAGCCGCAGGTCAGCGTCGGTTGCTCATCGTATTTCGGCGCATCAACGGCTTTGGCCACCAGCGAATGCCTGCCATCCGCGCCAATCACCACGCGGGCGCGCTCGCTGAACGCGGCGCCACTCTTCGTCTGCCCGCGCACGCCGACCGCGCGCCCATCTTCCCACAACAGTTCCTGAATCAGGTAGTCTGTGCGCACCTCGGCGCCTGCCTCGCTTGCCGCGTCGAGCAGGATCTTGTCGAGCAAGTAGCGGCGGGGACTATAGATGCCAGTAACACCCTCCAAGACGGGAAACCGACCCTCCACGATCATGCCGCCCATCTCCATGCGTACGCGCTCCGCCGCAGGCAGGCCCGTGGCGACGACACGCTCCAGCAGGCCCCAGCGCTTGAGCGCCGCTCCACCAGGGAGCTGGATCTGGTGGGTGGAGAGAGTGTCGCTGGGAAAACTGACGCGATCTACCAGCAACACGCGATACCCCTTGCGCGCCAGCAGCATCGCGGTGGGCGATCCAGCGACACGCGCGCCGATCACGATGGCGTCGTACACAACTTGAGACATGCGCTTCCTCCTGCCGTCCCTTGACTTTACACAGTGTAAACTTGACGCGGTGTAAAGTGTATGGCAGACTGGAGTCTATGTCAAGCCCTCGTACAAAATCAGCGAAATCTCCCGACGCTAATACGCCCACGCGCCGCGAAAAGACAGCGCCGTCAGAGACGTTCGATACCCGCGAGCGCATCCTGCGCGCGACCTGGCGGCTGCTGGAGGAGCGGCGCGGGCAGAGCGTGCGCCTGGAAGACGTCGCGCGCGCGGCAAACGTCTCGCGTCAGGCGGTCTACCTCCACTTCGGCTCGCGCACGACGCTCTTCGTTGAGACGGCGCGCTATGCGGACGAGTCGCTCAAGTTGATGGAGCGCATCCGCGAGGCGTGCGACGCGGAGACTGGAGTCGTCGCCATCGAGGCGTATGTGCGTTTCTGGGCGAGCTATGCTCCGGACGTCTATGGGCTAGCGAAGGCGCTGCTGGCGCTACGCGAGACGGATGAGGCCGCCGCTGCGGCGTGGCAAGATCGCATGGCGGCGTTCCGTGAGGGCTGCCTGACGATTCTGCGCCAGGTGGACCGCGACGGCGCGCCTGCTATCTCGCTGGCCGCTCCCTGGACCGTCGAGACGGCGGCGGACTTGTTCTATGCGACGCTCTCGATTCCCACCTGGGAGAGCCTGACCATCGAGCGCGGCTGGTCGCGCGAGGAGTATATCGAGCGGGTCACCCTGGCGATCAAGCGCGCGCTGCTCGCCGAGCCGTAGAACGCGTCATATGTGGCATGAAGAAAGTCCCCTGCGCGACAGGGACGCGCGTCGCGTCTCCGCCCGCAAGGGACCAGTAGCGAGTCTGCATCCGCGCGCTAATCGCGGTGTTTGCTGCCGTTGTTGTCTACGACGTTCCACAGGCTCTGAGCGCCGGTACCGCCGTTTCCACCGAAGAGGACCGGATCATTGGCGCCAGAGGCGGCGCCGCTGAGCGCAAGCCCCGTCGCGGGAGAGGCCGTCGGCTCGTTGCAGTTGTCCAGCGTGCTGCTGCAAGTCGTTCCGCTCGTCGGCGCGGATGCGGTCATGAACACGCCGTGCGCCAGGTTGTCGGAGCCGTATGAGGTCGAGATGTAGTCACCGACCATACGGCCCTGGCTGGTCGTCGCGGTCCACCCGACGTTGAACGGTCCTGTCAGTTGTGTGGCTGCGCTCCACGAGCTTCCGCCATTGCTGGAGGAGATGAACCCGACGTTGAGCTGGCAGCTACTGCCGCAGGCGGAGTTCGTGTAGAAGTAGTAGGTGACGCCCACCTGCGCTGACCCGCCTGATGTGGCCTTGTTGACTGCCAAACCAGGGATGAAATGGTCCACCGTGCTGCTGGTCGCGTCGATCGGGATGCGCGTCACCGCTGTCCAGGTCGTTCCCAGAGTATTGGTTGACTTGCTGTAGACGATGTCGTTGCGCGGGCATGAGGTGCGGAAGCGACAGTCCGCCCAGGCGACATACACCGTGCCCGCGCCGTCAATCTCCGCGCTGGGCAGTGGACCCTCGCGCAGGCTGCCTGAGACACGGTGATGCGAGATGGTCGCGATGGTCGTCGTCGCACTCCAGGAGACGCCGCCATTGGTGGAGTGGAACGCGCCGACCGCAGTCTCGTTGGCGTTATCAGTCGGCACGATTACCGTGCCATCGGGACGCACAACCGGCTGGCCGCCGATGACGCCGGTGTTGTTCGTCGCGGCGGCGCTCCAGGTCTGCCCGCCATCCAGCGACCGGCTCATCTGCAGCAGGTTGCCGGAGCCATGGTTGTCCCACTCGGTGTAGCAGTTACCGTAGAAAGGGCTGGTTGCGGTGTTGTCGCAGACGATCCAATTCTTATCCAGATCGCCGCCGGTCGCCGTCGTGAAGGGATTGCTCCAGGTCAGGCCACCATTTGTCGAACGGCTGGTCACGACGGCGTTCCCATGCACGCCGCCAGCCTCGAGCAGGGTCAGCGATGAGATGAGCCAGACGTTGTGTTTGGCGTCGTAGGCCACCGAGGCGTCGGTGGCGCGATCGTTTGCGCCGCCGCCAAACCACTTGGTGATCCCAGGGAGCAGGCCGCTCGTCCAGGTAGCGCCGTTGTTCGTTGACGTCGCAAACCCGATCGCGCAGGCGCCGCCATCAAAGATGCGGCCAACCTGGAAGGCTGCGACAATCGTGGAGCCGTTGGAAAAGGTATCCGGCTCCACCTCGGTATGGTGATTCGTCGTATTGTTCGCCTTGCAGGTCGCCTGGGTGAATGTATCACCGCTGATCTGCGTCAAGGTGACGTTGGCGAACGCGAGCGTCGGCAACAACAACATCAGCGCCACAGCAAGGGCGCCAGCGCCCGCGAGCCGGGTTTGCCAGCCAAACCGCTTGAACACCGACATGCCATCAAGCTCCTTTACTCAAGAGAACTGATTCATCGGTCACCATCGAGGGATACCAAGCGATCACATCCATGCAGCGTCAGCGCCACAGTGTCGCCCGTACGTCGTTTCTGCTATCTCGGCTGCGCTCTCATCGCAGCGCGCCTCCTCGGTGCAATACGCGCATCGGGATGACGTAAGGAAAACATGCGACGAGAAGGACGTGACAAAGACCAGCGCCTCCTTTCGTTTGACGCAGTGAAAAACATTGGCGTGGCGCGCAGGGATGGGACACGATGATTGAGTTGAGGCGCACGATCTACAGGGAACAGCAGACGCTAACTGTAGAGATGTGTGTAAGTGGACAACATATACGCCGCTTGAAATGGTCACGCTACTATAGTCGCTCGCCACAGGAATGTCAACGACATACACGGCCAGACATTGATACAGAGCAGTTGAGCGCCTCGTCACAGCGGCGAAGCGCGGCTATGCGAGGGAATATGAAACCCAACACAGGCAATGGCGTACAATGAGCAGTAAGTGCGCTGCGTTCCCCCCGCCGACATCGCGGTCGGCGCCTCACGCGGCGTAGATTGGGCAAGGATGGAGACACATGGGTCAGGACTCGCAGCCTGTGACACGGAAGGAACAGCCGTCCGGGCTGACATTTAGAACCGTTGTCACGACCATCGTCGAGATGATTCCCGGTGGGCTTGGGCCATGGGGTGTTGGCGATGTCGTGACCGCGATCGAGGGCGTCGCTGGGCGCACGCTCGACGGCCTGCGTCTCACTGGGACCGAGCGTGGGATTTATCTGATCGCCTCGGCGATTCCCGTGGTGCCCGCGCGGCCGATCATTGCCGTCTGGCGCAGCATGACCGCGAAGAAGTAACCTGCCAAGAAGGCATGTGTCCCACGGCATGCGCCACAAAGATCCATGATCTGCCATCGCCTGGTATCGTCACCGTTCATGGCTTTCGTGGTGTAGCGGCTTGCTCCTTTTGACACGTTCTGCGGCGGTCGGCTATAGTCCTACTGTGAGTCCAAGCCGTATCCAGGGGTATGAAGCATTTCCAGGGCTCCACTCCAGATCTTCAAAGTAGCTCCTGGCGTCTTCGCGCAAAGGAGCAGAGGGTGTGTAGTTCACCCTGCATGGCTCACCATACAGACCAATCAATAGCTCGCTAGCAGCCTTGCCCAAAAAGTCGCAGAATCCGCCGATCTTTTGTGCAAGGCTGCGATTCTGCATGTTGCGCTGACTCTCTTCCAGAGACACAATGGGGTGAGCAGTGTTTTCTGGGAGGAGCGCCGCGAATACCCTGGCGAGTCATATGAGTTGGGATGGAGAACTGTATGGGGCTCTACTTCGATGGCGCTTGAGACAAAGGCGCCTCTTGCTCTGCAGGCGCCGTCTCCACGATGGGAACAGGGGATGAGGCGCAAGGCGCACCTTATCGAGTGGAGCATTGTCGCGCTCATTCTGGCGCTCGCCGCGCTGGGCCGGCTCGTCCTCGCGGCGCATGGCTGGCCAGCTTTCAACAGCGACGAGTCCATCGTCGGGCTGATGAGCGACGACATCCTGCGGCATGGCGCGCATCCCGTCTTCTTCTACGGGCAGAACTATATGGGCGCGCTGCAGGCATATCTGGCGGTCCCTTTCTTCCTGCTCCTCGGCGCGACGCCCTTTGCGCTTCAGGTCACCGCGACCACCGAGACGATCCTCTGTTTCCTCTTCCTCTATCTCTTCACGCGCGAGGTCTTCTCTCGCGAGGTGGCGCTTGTCACGCTCCTCCTGCTGGCGGCTGGCCCGTTCTCCGCTCTGGGAGCGGAACTGCACGTCGGCGCGGGCGAACATGACACGCTGCTGCTGGGCGCGCTGATCCTCTGGCTCGTCACGCTGCGGCTGCGTGGGCGCGGCGGCGTGCGCGCTCAACTGGCGCTAGATGCCGGCGTCGGACTTGTCATCGGGCTAGCCCTCTGGGGCGATTTCTTGATCTTGCCCTTCGCACTGGCGGCTGCGCTGGCGCTCATGTTCCGCGCGGCGTGGCGTCTCTTTGCCAGCAGGACATCCACGCCCAGACTCCGTGTCGGAGCAGAGGCAGGCGTGGCGACGGCGTTCTTCCTGATCGGGCTGGCTCCGCTGCTGCTTGCGAATGTCGCCAGCGGGGGGGCGACGTTCCATGAGGTTTTCGTGACCGCCGACGCCCCAAGCAACCAGACCTCCCCACTGCCGCCAGGACTGGCGGGCGTCGCGCAAGCACTCTCTCTGCAGATTGCCGCGACGCTGCTGGTGGGGCTGCCACACGGCATGGGCAACAATGTCGTCTGCGGCTCCTGCGCCATCTGGCCGCTGCCAACCAATGGCGCTTCGACCCTCTCCATCGTCTGGGCAGCGGTGGTCTCAGTCGCCTTCACGCTGTTCGCCATTCTCTGCTGGGCGCTGGCGGCGCTACCGCTTGCACGTGATGTCCTGCGCGACTGGCGACGCGCGCGAGCCTCCGTGCAGCAGCGAACGGACATGCGACAAGCGCTAAGCGGGTTTGAGGAAACCTACGACGCGCGTTGGTGGGGCCGTGCGCTGCTGGTTCTGGGCGCGCTCGGCACGGTAGCGCAATATGCGCTCTCCAGTGCGCCATACAATTATCCCGTCTCATCGGCGCGCTACCTTGTGGGGCTGTTCC
Organism: Ktedonobacterales bacterium; assembly: GCA_036265775.1. Classification (GTDB taxonomy): domain Bacteria; phylum Chloroflexota; class Ktedonobacteria; order Ktedonobacterales; family JADMIN01; genus DASWAC01. The sequence continues at coordinate 6,168 of DATAOM010000042.1, forward strand.
TGTGCGCGCCACTGGTCGCGGCGCCGCTTGTCACAGTGCTAGGAGCCGGATGGCGCTGGGGCGCCGCCACAGTCAGTTCGGAGGCGCGTCAGGCGCTGCGCTGGCCGCCCCTGACCACAGTTGGCGCAAGCGTCGTGCTCGCCCTGCTCATCGCGTTCAACGTCGGCGGGTGGCAACGCGCTTTTGCCGAGTCAAGCGACCGCGCAGCCTATGGCCAACCCACAGGCCAGCAACATGCCATGCTGATCGCCTATCTCCAGCAGCAGCGGATCACGCGCTTTCATACTGACTACTGGACATGCTATAAGGTGGTCTTCGCGACCGATCAGCAGGTGTCGTGTGCGGTCTTCAATAATGAGCGTGTCTTCGATCATGGCAGGATACGCCTTCGCGAGATGAATGCGCTTGTGACCGCCACGCCCCACGCGCCCTATGTCTTCGACATGACCACCGCGCAGCAACAAGAGCGCGCAGATGAGTTCGCGCGCGCCGTCTCACGAGGCGATCCACGCGCCGCTGGCTACATATCCACACGTGTTGGTGACTACGAGGTATATAGGTATGCTAGTGGCTCAGGCAGGGAGCCATCGGCGACCCAGTGACGTTTGGCGCAAGCAGACATGGCGTTCGGTCGCTTTAGGCGCTCCATCCCTGCTAGGCCCACGTACTTCTTGGGCGAATGCTCGACTTCTTTGGCAAGCCCCTCGCTAGCGACTGGAAACTATAACATCTCCTACAGCAATGAAAGGGGGAAGACCATGAGCGATGAGACACCGACGGTTGAGAGCCGCGTGAGCGCCCTGGCGGATCTGCTGCATCAAACCGCCGAAGACCATCATGTCGCGTACAAAGAGACCGACGGGGTTGATCCTGACTGGTCCATCTGGTACGCGGGACATCTACTGGAGCAGGGCATCGAGAAGCTGCTCGACGCAACACTGCTCAAGAGCGACCTGATCTACTTGCTCGTCCTCGCCGACAAGACGCAGAGCATCGACGCGCCCGGCGCGAAATGGGAACGCTACTACGCGGACTTCCTGCTGCGCCGCTACCTCAAATGAGTTTTGCGTCCACAGCTGCCTCTACCTTCCTAATTAAGCCGAGCCTGATTAAGCCGAGCGAACTTTTCACTTGCGCCGCGCATCAGAGTAAGTATGAATCTACGTCGCTTGGCGCTGGAGCAACGCTAGAAAAGCAAACTACGAGGCTGGAAAGATGAACGGCGCGCGCACCGACGCTGAACTCACACGCGCGGCGCAAGCGGGTGATGCGGCAAGTTTGGGGATCCTGCTGGAGCGCCATCGCGCTGGCATGCTGGCAGTCGCGCTGAGCCTGCTCGGCTACCGTCCAGAGACGCAAGACGCAGTCCAGGACGCGATGCTTGTCGCTCTGCGCCGGATAGGTGAACTGCGCGATCTCAATGCGGCAGGCTCATGGCTGCATACACTCACGCGCAATGCCTGCCTCATGCGCCTGCGAACATCTCAGCGCGAGATCGTGGATGAAGAATCGCTATTGGCGCTGCCAGCGGATACGGTCTCGCCGGAGCAAGCGCTTGACCGCCATGCTCTACGCAACTGGATCTGGCGCGCGCTTGAGGACCTTTCCGAACCGCTCCAGGTGGTTGTCCTGCTCCGCTACTTCAGCGGTGTCTCAGCGTATGGCCAGATCGCTGCGCTCCTTGGCATTCCAGTTGGGACGGTGCGCAGCCGTCTCAACGAGGCCAAGCGCAAGCTCGGCGCGGCGCTCCTGACGACCGCCAGCGCGTCGCATGATGATGTCGCGCTTCTTACCTCTCGTCGTCGTCGTGAAATCGCGGACCTCTTCGCTGCGGCGGAACAAGGCCAGGTGAGCGGGGCGCTTGCGGACTCCTGGGCCTCTGACCTTGAACTCATTGGCCCACAGGGCCAGACGAGCCGGAGCCGCGAGACGCTCATGCGCATTATGGAGAGCGATCTGGAGGCTGGCGTACATCAGCGAGTCGTCGAGGTGACGGCGAGCCAGCGATTCACCATCATCGAGTCTGACCTGCTCAGCCCTCCCTGGGATCCAGACCACTGCCCCACTGGTGTCGTCTGGCTGCTGACGCTCCACGATCATCGCGTCGAGCGCGTGCGCCTCTTTCATCCACAGCCAGCGCCTATAGCTCCTTAGTGCGCCGATCCCGCATCGAACTTTTCCTCTCGCTCGCGCATCCTGTTCATGCACCTTCATGCAACGGATCGGCAGCGACAGGAGGAGAAAATGGGCACGCACACTCAGGCGCTCACATCTGGCGCACATAACGTCACCATCGAGGGCGTCGAGCAGCGCTATCACGTCGCAGGGCAAGGTCCACTCTGCGTCGTGCATTCGGGTGGTCCCGGCGTCGGCTGGGAGTATCTGCGCATGCCGCTCGTCGAGCGATTCATGACGCTGCTCTACATTGAACCAATCGGCACGGGAGCGTCTGGACGCCTGGCAGACCCACGGGACTACACACTGGCGCGTTACGTACGGCAGGTAGACGGGCTGCTCGATCATCTTGGCGTCGGGCCTGTCCATTTCCTGGGCCATTCCTATGGTGGCTTCGTCGCTCTGCGCTACGCGCTGGCGCATCCTGAGCGCCTGGCCAGCCTTATTCTCTACGACTCCTCCCCAACCTCGGGACCGGAGTTCTGGGAACGGGTACAAGGCGCTGTTGGCGTGTTTGCCGAACGCCACAAGGACCAGCCCGAACTACCGGATGTCCTTGCCGCGCTGCAGATGATCTTCACACTCCTGGCTGACCCGCATGCGACGGATGAAGGCTTGACCAGCGTGTTCCGTCGCATGGTTCCTGTCTATTTCGCCGACTACTGGGCGAGAAAAAGTGAGTTCGCGTCGCTGCGCGAGGCCATCCGCATGTACGCCGATCCACAACGTAGCGTCGAGCCTGCGCCCTATGATGTCCGCGACCAGCTCAGCGCGATCTCCACGCGGACTCTCGCGCTCGTCGGGAGCTACGATGTCATCTGCGCGCCCTACTGGTCGCAGATGTTCGTCGAACGCATGCCAAAAGCAGAGTTAGTCACGCTGGAGCAGAGCGGACACTTTGGCCATATCGAGGAGCCAGAAGCGTTCGCGCGCGCCGCCTCCGCGTTCGTTCGCTGAGGCGGTAGTGTCGTGCTGTTGTGCATTGGGTCAGCGCAACTGTGCTAGCGTTATTGACGCTGGCCGCGATTCATGCGAGGATAGCTATGCCCTGTACAAGGATCGATCAGGGTAGATCAAGGATAAATCGAAAACGATCCGCCGCCGCAGTCACGAAGGAAAGCTGCGGCGCGGATACGTTCGTTGAGCCAGGTGATGCGGCATTGTAGTAGCGAAGGATTACGCTATCCGTATCCAGACCAGCAGCGAATCTCGCTGTGGCTTTCCGTCCCTGATCTCCGCCCCCAAAGACCCCGAAGGAGGCGCCTCTAATGGATGGATTGCTCAATGGACAGATACTGTTGGCTGGCCTGTACTGCGCGCTGGCGCTGAACGCCGTGACGGCGTGGGTGCGGTTCGCTCGCCCTCCAGAAGACCCCGACGGCTCCGGGAAAGCCCTCTCCTGGCGACTGACCAGCGCAATTCTGCAGACGCTGGCGCTGCCACTGGTCTATGTCATCGTGCTGCTCGAGCCGCAGGCCTTCAGCAGCCTGCTGGGTCGCGCTCCCAATGCTGAGTTGGTGATCGCCGTCGTGCTCTCGTTGCTCGTGTTCGTCTTCCTCTGGCGTCTCTTCGTCGAGCTGACGCGTACGATTCCAGCGCTACGCAGGCAACGCGCCGAAGCCGCTCTTGGGCGACGCCTGATACAGTTTGCTCGCCGCAGACAGGGACGCCTGCCCCCAGCCGTCTTGATTAAACCGACGACAGCCCAGACCACGGCGCAGACGCCTGCGATTTCCCACGCGCGCCACACATCACCGCCAGCGGATGGATAGACGAGAGTCTGCCGCCGTTGCCGGAGCGCTGAGGCGTCGAGAGAACACATGCGGAGAGCAGGTCGACGCGCATCTGATCGCATCCACGATTCCGCCTGGTGTAGTAGACTGTATCTCGGCCTGGAAACAGCCTGAGAAGGGTAAGATGCGCCCATGCAGCCAATAGAGTTTACAACCATCGAGACGGCGCGACTGCGGTTACGGCGCTTTGGTGACGCCGACCTGCCGGCGTTCATCGCCTATCGCAACGATCCCGATGTCGCCCGCTACCAGAGCTGGGACGGCATCTCCGAGGCCGAGGCCGTCGCGTTCGTGCGCGAGCAGCAAACGGCTCCGGCAGGAGAACCAGGTGAGGGGCTCCAGATCGCTGTCGAGCGTAAGGACAGCGGGCGCCTGATCGGTGACTGCTTCTTCAAAGTGGTGGAAGACGATCCGCGCCAGGCCGAGATCGGCTACACGCTCGCGCGCGAGGCGCAGGGCCACGGATTCGCCACAGAAGCGGTCGCCGCGCTGCTCACCTGGGCGTTCCCGACGTTCGATCTCCACCGAGTGATCGCCATCACGGACGTCAAGAACACCGCCTCGGTGGCGCTGCTGGAACGTCTGGGCCTGCGTCGTGAGGCGCACTTCCGCGAAAACATCTGGTTCAAGGGCGCCTGGGGCGATGAGTATCTCTACGCCATCCTGCGGGACGAATGGTCCGGCGCCAGGCAGGCGAGCACGCCGGGAACTGATGCGTCCTGACAAGAAGGAAGCGCCATGCGCGCGATTACGCTGACGGCGTTCGGATCGGCGGAGCATTTCCGCCTGGCCGAACTTGCGCGCCCTGAGCCGCGACCTGACGAGGTCCGCATTCGCATCCATGCCGTCGCCTTCAACCCATCCGACTACCAGCGACGCCAGGGTTCGACGACCGCTGGCCCGCTCCCGATCATCCTCGGCAGCGATGTGGCAGGTGTCGTGGACGCGATCGGAGACGGTGTCACGTCATGCGCGGTCGGCGATGAGGTCTATAGCTTTCTGCTCGGCGGTGGCGTTGGTGGCGGGGCATATGCTGACTATGTTTGCCGGCGCGTCGAGTTCGTCGCCCACAAACCGCGCAACCTCTCGTTCGCGCAGGCCGCGACCATGGTCACGACCGGGCTCACCGCGTACCAATGCCTGGAACATGCGCGTCTCCAGCCCGGCGAGCCGCTCTTCGTCGCTGGTGGCTCGGGCGGAGTCGGCGCGACGTTGATTCAGCTTGCGCGGCATGCTGGCGCTGGACCGATCTTCACGACGACCGGCGGCGAACACAGCGCGCGCTACCTTACGGAGACGCTTGGCGTTCCTCATGATTGCCTGCTCTTCTATGCCGGCCTCTCGCGCGACCAGCTTGCGGCGCGCCTGCGCGAATTGAATGGCGGGCGGCTCTTTCGCGTGGCGATTGACTGTGTCGGCGGCGCGATGACGGGTCTCTGCTGCGACATCGTGGATTTCGATGGGGACGTTATCTCCATCGTCAATGGCCCGCGCGACGACTCCCACCCAGCCGCAGACGACGACGAGAACCGGCTCTTCAACCGCTCCGCCGCCTTCCACTTTGTAATGATCTCCGCGCTGGCGACTTACGGCCCGATGGAAGCCTGGCCCATGTATGGACGTCAACTTGCTGAGCTCGGTCGTCTTGTCGAAGCTGGCGCTCTAGAGGCGCCTCCGCTTGTCGAGGTTGGCGACCTCTCGGTCGAGACGGTGCGCCGCGCCCATGAGTTGCAGGAGTCCGGTCACATCCACGGCAAGCTCGTCATGCTGGTTCGGTAGCGCGCGGGCGATCTGTCTCTGTACCGCCACACGCGCACTCCGTTAGATACCGCTGAATGAACGCAATTTAGCGCATAGTCTGCGCCTCCTCCAATCGCTCCGCCCGCTCGACACGTCGCCGCCGACCCAACTCTGGATCATAGAGCAGCGCGCCCTCGAGGTTGGCGCCCTCCAGTCGCGCGTGTGTGAGGTCGACTCCATAGAGGGTGGCGCCGCGCAGATTGGCGTCGCGCAGGTCGGCTCCCCGCAAGTTCGCTCCTGTGAGCAACGCGTGCGAGAGATCCGCGCCGCGCAGCGAGGCATGCGCCAGATCGGCGCGCCGCAGATCGGCCTCGCTAAGATCGGCGCCTTTCAACTGGATACCTTGCAGTTCGCTCCCCCACAGATCGTCTCCGTGGAGATCGACTTCAGGAAAGTTGCGAACGCCAGCGGCGTAGCGCTCAAGAAGGTCCTGACTACTGACGCCTGTCATTGATGATTGCTCTCTTCCTTGCTAAAAAGGCATAGAAAACGCCCACCGGACGTAGAACGTTGTCCAATGGGCGTCGCTGTCTCGCCGTGGCGCACGGTTTCCTGTGTGCGCATTCGGCTTCCAACCATATTATAGGACGCCGCGCTACCTTGCGCCAATTCCATAGGAGCATCGAGAGGCGTATCGAGCGATTATACGTCCCGCTACCGCGCTCAACCGGCGCATTCGCTCCCTACGGTCAACCTGCGCGCCAGACCTGTACACCACCTGCCTGGTCACCCGAGGAGATCTCGCTGCCATCTGGTGACCACGCCACGATATAGACTGGGCTGGTGTGTCCCTGGTAAATCAACGAAGGGGCGCCTGTGTTGGGGTCCCAGACCTGCACGGTCCCATCGCCGCTGGCCGAGGCGACATGCTTGCCATCCGGCGACCAGGCTACCGACCAGGTGTTGCGCTTGTGCCCGTGATAGGTCAGCGTCGTCGTCCCAGTCGAGGCGTTCCATATCTCGACAACGCTGTCAGGATATTGTCCGGTGATGTCGGCGGTGCTCGTGGCGATGCGCGCGCCATCAGGCGACCAGCCAAGCCCCCAGACCTTCGCAGGCGCTTTGTGCGTCACAAGTGTCGCGCCGGTATGCGCGTCCCACACCTGCGCCGTGCCATCCTGGCTCGCCGAGGCGATCTTCGTCCCATCTGGAGACCAGGCGATAATTCCAATCTCGCCGGTATGTCCTTTGTAGGTCAGGATCGTCGCGCCGGTGACGGCGTCCCAGACCTGGACCGTGCCATCGGCGCTGCTCGACGCGATCTGTTTACTATCGGGCGACCATACGGCGGCATTGATGTATTGCGTATGCCCGCGATAGGTGAGCAATGTTTTCCCCGTCGCCGCGTCCCAGACCTGCGCACGCGACTCATCCGCCGTTTTTTGAGGATAGCCTGCCCCAGTGACGATCTTTGATCCGTCGGGCGACCAGGCAACGTCATCCACAGTGGATGCGTGGCCGGAGTAGGTAAGAAGATGCTGGCCAGTCGCGGCGTCCCAAATCTGCGCTGTCTTGTCAAAGGAGGCGCTAACGATGCGCTTCCCGTCAGGTGACCAGGCCAGGTAATCTACACTGTTTCCGTGGCCCTTATAGGTTGCGAGTGGCGTGTTCGCAGTCGCAGCGGTCGGCGTGCTGGTCGGGCTGACCGACGCTTGCGTCGCGCCACAGCCAGCGAGCAGAAAGAGCGCCATTGCGGCGCACAACAAGCGTGGAAGTCGCTTGAGCAATACGTCAGCGGAGAGTATAGACATAGAGTGCGCGCTCCTCGTCCTTCAAGAGCGCCACACAGATTCAGAGGCCGCGGCCCCATCAAGCAGCAAGCTGGAGTGATGCTGGCCAGATGAGCGCGCGTCTTTGAATGTGTGGCGGCGAAGATTCCGGTGAGCTGCTGTCGACAGGCTCGGATTCAATGACGCGCGCCAACGGGTTATTTTTCGTCTCGTCCTGTTTTCTTCGGATTCCCTGGCGTGATGGCTTGTTAGTCGGGCGGAATCGCCCGTGATCGGTTGCGCGCAATCAGCGCGGTAATCGCCGGAGCCGTCACGTCGTCGGCGGTGGTCTGCCAGTCGTCGAGCGCGCCGGGCGGGGGTACGAAGGGCGGCAGTTCCATCAGGAAGTAGATGGCTAGCCCCGCAAGGTACGGCTCGTAGAGCTGGCGTAGCGACTCCAGTTCGCGCACAAACTTGCCGAAAGTGGCGTCAGTCGTCTCAATGCCGCCGCGCATCATACCCGCTCCTTGCAGCGCGTCGCACAGGCGCTGGTGGTCGTCGCTGGGAAGGCGTGAAGTGGTGAGTGTATGCTTCATGGCGGCGCGTTCCGCTGGCTGGAAGACCTGCGCCAGATCGGCGGCGGCATGCCGCGCCATCGCAAAGGTGTATGTCGCCTGCTCGACCAGCGCTTCATCCAGCGGCGTACAGCGATTGCAGGCGATGATGAGCGCGCAGGTATCCATAATCATCGTCAGCGCCGCCACCCAGGACTGCTCCTCGTGCTGCGACCGATAGTACGCCAGCATCGGATACGAGAGGTGGCTTTCCAGCAGGTCCGCCGCCCAGGCCTCCCACTCCGCCAGCGTGACCCTCAGCGAGGGCGCGCGCCGGTCAGGTGGATGCCGCTGGAGAAGCGCGCACGCGGTCGGCGGCGAGCCAGCGTGCGCGTCGAGCAGCGAGATGCGCGCCTCTCGCCGCGAGAACGTCTGATAGAGCACCGGCAGGTACCCGATGACCAGCGCCAGCACGCCAAAACCAGCGCCCACCTCGACGACGGTGATGGCCCGCGCCAATGGCGTCAGCGGAGACACATCGCCCAGCCCAAGGGTGAGAAAGGTCGTTCCGCTGAAATAGAGGTCCACGCCAAAGCCAGAGACGCCATCCGCCGTGCGCATCTGCGAACCAAGCCCCCATTGCAGCAATGCAAAGGCGAAGATCAGCAGCCCAACCCACAGAACCAGCAGGAGAATCAACGCCAGTGGTCCATACACCGCGAGAAGCGCCTCCCGCCGTTGCAGCGAGCGGATACGCCGCGCGAGCGCCGAAACAGCGCTCCATGTGCCGATAAAGTAGAGGCGGGTCAGTCGGAAACGCCGTGGCACACGACGCGGCAGCACGACCGTCTCGAATCCATCCCGGAGGACCACGCCGATGAGCGTGAGGGCGGCGGCGACGGCAAGTATCTGCAGAATCAGCATGCGTCGCCACCACCTTTCAGAGAGCTACACACAGGCTTGCCAGCAAAAGGCGCCTATGGGCGCTTGATTCCCAGCGTCGATTTATCAATGATAGTGTACAGCGCGGGAAGCCATCATAAGTTCTCTTCGACCAGACGCATGAAATCCCTTTATCTGCCGCGCATGGCCAGCAAGGTGTTTCGAGGCCAAGAAATTTCGAGACATTGAGAAGGATAATCCCAATTCTTCGCCAAAAACGACGTATGGCGGTAGCGCGCCTCGCCTGTCTCAGGCATACTGGCACTGTCACCCCAACAAGGTGAGCGATCCATCGAAGGAACGGTGAGCGCTCACAGTTGGGTGGCGCCGACCGGCTCTGCGAACGCGCAAGGAGGAGCGAGAGCGCAGGCTGGCGGATGTGATGCGACGTGCGCGCTAGTGCGACGCCCTGGCAGGGAGAGCCAAACGCCTGGCAATCATCGTGTGACGTTAGGCGGCGCCAGATAGAAAAGGCGCGGTTCGAGGGATTCAGGGAGCGCCGTGAACGCTTCTTGTGATCGCTCGAACGTGTTTCGCGCCCCGTCAAGGAGGCAGGCGCGAACTCCAGGTCGTCTTGAAGCTACTGGATCGCATGGCGTAACGCATGTTACCCAATTGCAGGCGAGCCCTGGGAAATGCGCGATCCTGCTGTCATGCCGCAGCGCTCGTAGAAGATAAGGAGGCTAACCGATGCTCTCGCAGCGCAACACGCACTATTGGTTGTGGTTTCTCTTGTTTGGCGTCGTCTCGGCGCTGGTGACCATCTCACAGGGAGACGGCATCAGCACCGAAACGCTGTGGCTGCTCGTCGCCGGGTTCCTCGGGCTGGTGTTGGGCGCGTTCATTCCAAATCTGGCGCGGCCCTATGATCTGGTGATCGGCCTGCTCTTCACCACCGTGGGCTTGCTGGGGATCCTGCACAACTTTGGCATGGACCTCGTGGGCCAGCCCAGTGGTCTCACCCACAGCGCGCTCGATGGGACGTCGATTCTGGGCTTGAGCCTGAGTCTATCGTACTCGTTGATCCATACGGTGCTGGGCCTGACCTCGCTCAGCCACGGCTTGCGCGCCAAGGTCGCCACCAGTCATGTCACGGTCGCCACACCGACCGCCGCCGGGTAATCGCCGGGTAGTTGGCGCGTTCTGCGCCAGATTAACGTGGTGGAGAAAGGATGTCCACCAACCGTCACGGGCGCTGGGACGCGCTCGCTGAAGAAAGGACTCACGGAATGTTGATCAATCTGTTGGTCTGGATTATTGTCGGCGGGATCGCCGGCTGGCTCGCCAGTCTGGTCGTGCAGGGCACGGGTATGGGCATCGTTGGTGACATCATCGTCGGCATCGTCGGCGCGCTCATCGGCGGGTTCCTGCTCTCGCTGCTGCTGCCGGGCACGTTTGGCATCAGCGGCTTCAACCTGGGCAGCCTGATCGTCGCCTTCATCGGCGCGGTCATCCTGCTCCTCATCGTCAAGCTCTTCACCGGCCGGCGCGCCGTCTCCTAGCGCCGTTCAGGGAGCGGAGCTACATCCGTAGCGTTTGACAACACCAGCGGGGAGGTTGTGACAGAGACGTCGCAGCCTCCCTAGCTTTCTCTTGTTTCCATCCCTTGTTTCCATGCCGTCTGGTGATCCCTTCAACACACTTCGCGTGTCTATGCCATCTATCTATCTTGGAAAGAGTGGCCTCGCTCCAGTATCATGGTCGTGATCACTGTCATCAGCGTCTAAGGAGTTTTCACGATGAATAGCGACCCTGCCGACGATAAACGAGCGCTCGCGCCGACCGTGGCGGTCGCCTCTCCAGCCAGCGACGCGCCATCACGCCGGTTCACTGTCTCCCTCTCGCAGCGCACGCTCTGGCTGGCGGCAGGCGTGGCGCTGGTGGCGCTGGTGGCGGTCATCGTCCTGACACGCGCGCTCGGCGCTGTCCTCCTGATCTTCCTCGCCATTACCCTCGCCGAGTCGGTGCGCCCACTAGTGGCGCGCCTGGAGCGCATACGCGTACCCCGCCCCCTCGGAGCGCTGCTCATCTATCTCATAGTCGCCGCGCTGTTATTTGGACTTGGCTGGCTCCTCTTTACCCCACTGGTGGCGCAGATCAACGAACTCATCAGCCACTTGCCGGAGTATTTTGCGCAGGCCCAGCAGTGGGCCAGTGATGCGCAGCAAGCGCTGGCCGCCAATGATCCCCTGCTCGCGCTCGTCAATGCGCTCGCGGCGCAGCTCACCGTCTCTCTCCAGGCCGCGCTCCCCGCCCTGCTCCAGTTCCCGCTGACGCTGCTCTCCGGTGTATTCGGCG
>DATAOM010000043.1:0-12486 GCA_036265775.1 Ktedonobacterales bacterium
GTGCGTGTCCTCTTCGCGCCCGGCGGCGGCGAGACGATTGACGCGCTGGTGGCGCAGACCGTTCAGCAGGCGTCCTGGCGCGTCCGCATCTGTAGCATGTTGCTCAACGCGGGGAATCTGCTCAACGCGCTGCGTGACCTACTGGCCGCGGAAAATGTGACGGTGGACGGCGTCTATGACCGCACGCAGATGGCCGAGGTGCTGGTCCAGTGGCAGGAGATCCCGCACAATCGCTGGAAGATCGTCGCGTTCAAGGAGATCGTCGCGCGCGCCGGGCTGGTGGGCAAGAACTCGACGCCCTACACGCCGACCAGCGTCCACGACTTCATGCACGACAAGATACTGGTTGTGGACGATACCGTCATCACCGGCTCGTACAACTTCTCGCGCAGCGCCGAACTCAACGCCGAGAATATTCTCTTCATCGATTCGCGCCCACTCGCCGCCGAGTACAGCGCCTACATCGACCGCCTCATCGCCAAGTATGGTCCAGCGCAGGCGACCACACAGGCGTAAAAGACGAGAGAACTTCTCTTCTAGGCGATGGCGGCGATACGGGCGGCGCGGCGCTCCTGCCAGCGCGCGACCAGCGAGAGGCTGTAGCAGATAACGAAGTAGAAGAGCAGCTCGTTGACGTAGAAGCCCCATCGGATCGTCGCGTTCGTCGTGCCTGCGATGAACCCTTGCGTCACCAGCGACAGCTCGGCGACGGCGAGGATTTGCAGGAAAGCGGTGTCTTGCACCAGCGTGATGAAGTTGTTCGTCAGCGGTGGGATCATGAGGCGCAAGGCCTGTGGCAACACGATCATCCGCGCGATCTGCAAGCGGCTCAACCCCAACGTTTGCGCCGCCTCGGTCTGCCCCTGATCGACCGCCAGGATACCGGCGCGCACGACCTCCGCCATATAGGCGCCGTAATTGACGCCGAGACCGATGACGCCGAGGACCAGGCCCGTTACGCCCCCTTTGGGAAACAGGGAGTTCGAGTTGAGCGAAGTCAATAGATCATAGGCAATGATGTCAACATTAAGATGGAAGAGCGTCAGGAGCAGGATGCGCACGCCATAGAACCAGACGAGCAGTTGCAGAAGCAGTGGTGTCCCGCGAACGACCTCGACATAGGTTGTGCAGAGGCTACGAATGATCGTCACACGCGAGAGCCGGCCGAAGCCGACTGGGATGGCGATCACCATGGCGATGACGCCAGCCACCAGCGCAAGAACGACGGTCAGGATCGCCGCATTGACGAGGTTGGGGAAGTCGAGCAGGTAGGTGTTCCAGAAGGCGCTCATGACGTTCTCCCTCCGCTACTGCGCCACGACGGCGGACGGCTGTGAGGCGCCAGAGGCGCTCTGTGGCAGATTGCGCCGCCGCCAGAGCCGGATCAGGCTCGCGGGGATGTAGACAATGGCGCCGAGGACGAGCATCGTGAAGAGCATGATCGTCAGCACAAGCAGCATCGCGGTCAGGTACTGCGTGAGTTGCGCGAGAATGGCCGCGCCAGAGAATCCTTCGATGAGCACACCGCAGAGCAGGCCAATCGCCGCGCCACCCGCAAGGACTTCAAGCGCCATCACGGTAAGATCACCCTTGGGCGCGAACGCGACCGATTTCAGACGCCTCTCCACGGATCGGGCGAGACGGGAGAGCGGCAGGCTCAGCAGCAGGTAAAGACTTCCGCCGATGAGATAGAACTCCCACCCCAGACTTGGTGAGCGTCTCACCAGACTCTGTGTAGCGGTGGTCAGCTCGAAGATCGTGATGAGACTGAGAATCGAGGAATCTTTGAACATGTAGATGAGATCGTTGAGGACGGGCGGCAAGATGATCGAGATCGTCTGTGGGATCAGCACATGGCGCAGCGATTGGAAGTAGCCCAGGCCCAGTGACGCCGCCGCCTCACCCTGCCCCTTATCCAGCGCGCCGAGTCCCGCGCGGATATTCTCACACTCATAAGCCGTGTAGTTGAGCACGAGCGTCGCGACGCCCGCGGTGAAGGCGTTGAGGAACCACGACGGCAGGAAGAGCAGCCCTGTGTAGATCGCCAGCATCTGCACCAGCAGCGGGGTATTGCGGAAGAACTCGACGTAGGCGCGCGCCGGAGCCCGCAGGATCAACAGGCGCGAGCGCGACATCAGCGCCAAAATCAGGCCAAAGAGCAGCGCCAGCGGCAGCGCGAGGAAACAGAACTGAATCGTCGTCAGCAGGCCGGTGAGGAAGACATTGCGATATGGCTCGCCATTGCTGGCCTTCTTGCCCTCTAAGATGATCTGGACCGTCTGCTGGAGGAAATGGGTCACGTTGCCGAAAAGCACGCCGGGATCGAAGAGGCTGCCCGGCGAGTTGGCCTGCGACTTATCGAAAGCGCCGAGGAACAGTGAGCCGCAAGCGCCGAAGATCAGAACCAGCGCCAGCATGACGCCGAGGAAGCGCAGCGTCGCCTGGAGGTTCGCGGAGGGTCGTGGAGCCTGGTCCATGCTGCGCCTCACTCCATTGTGTTTGGTCTGCATTTGATCGGCGACTGATTCGCCGATACGCGATGGGCGCGGCAGGCCGCGCCCATACACAACTACTCGTAAAGGACACCGGAGGGACCGCGTTCACACAAGAGCCGGTCCCTCCTCTGGCTGACGCCTACGACGCCTTGGGCAGCGGCGGGCAGTTCGCCACGTTGGTCGGGTTGTCGGGGAAGAAGTTGGCGATGCACTTCTGCGAGTCGTTCCACATGTTGTACTTCACGAAGCTGTTTGGCCCGTTGTACGCGCCGCCATCCTGGTAGATCTTCTGCAGCGTGCCGTTTTTGTAGAGGATCTCGATGGCCTGGTTCAGCTCCTTGATCAGCACATCCGCGTTGGGGTTCGTCGGGCTGACACCGATTCCATAGTAGCCGGGATTCAGGTCGCCGCCGACGATCTTGAAGCGTTTGTCGAAGTCGTTCGTGCCGTACCACTGCGCGATAGGGGTGTCGAGGAACATCGCGTCTACGCGCCCCGCCGCCAGATCGTCGAACGGCGTCGGCGTGTCGGTGGTCTGGATGTCGATCTTCTTGTCGGGATGGGCGGCGTTGTAGTCCTCCATGATGAACTGCGCCTTATATTCGGTGCCCGTCTCCACCTTCTTGCCGGCGAGGTCATCGAAGGTGTTGATGGTGGTGTTGTCCTTTTTCACGACGATGGACTGTGTGTAGACCGTGTAAGGGATAGTGAACTTGGCGGACTTAGCGTTGTCGTCCGTCATCTCCAGCCCGTTCATGAAAACGTCGAACTGCTGTGCGGCGAGGCCCTGGGGCCAGTCGGACCAGGTGATCTGCGTCGGAACCGACTGGACGTTCATCAGCTTGGCGATCTGGTTGGCGATGTCAACCTCGAAGCCGTAGTAGTCGCCATTCTTGTTGTTGTCGTCCTTAGGCACGATGTAGGGCATGCCGCCGGTGGAGTCGTTGCCCCACTGGAAGGAGCCTGGCCGCAACAACCCCTGATTGCCGACGGTGGCGGCTGTCGCCGTACCCTGCGTTCCTGTGGATACATTGCCGCCACAGCCAGCCAGCATGAGCGCCGCCACACCTACCAGCGCCATCATCGCCCGATGTTTACGAACAAATGAGCCAATCATTGCAAGCCTCTTTCCGGGTTGCCTGTGTCCACCGACGCTACGGCGCGCCGATAGACGGATGACTGCGCAAAGCGCCCTACGGGGAACGATCTTTCTCCCTTAGACTGGCTGAAGCACGCGCTCGAAGAACTGCCGCGTCCGCTCCTGTTGTGGGTGTCCAAATACCTCCTCAGGGTCTCCCTGCTCGATGATGCGACCGTGATCGATGAAAGCGACGCGGTCGGCGACCGAGCGGGCAAACCCCATCTCGTGCGTGACGACGACCATTGTGCGCCCCTCCTCGGCCAGCTCGCGCATGACCTTGAGCACCTCGCCCACCAGTTCGGGATCGAGCGCGGAGGTCGGCTCGTCGAAAAGCAGCGCCTTCGGATTCATCGCCAGCGCCCGCGCGATGGCGACGCGCTGCTTCTGGCCGCCGGAGAGTTGAGCGGGGAAGGAGTCCGCCTTATCCGCCAGGCCGACCTTCGCCAGCAGCCCGCGCGCCGTCTCAGCCGCCTGCGCCTTGCTGACCTTGCGCACCTGGATGGGAGCGAGCGTGATATTGTCGAGCACGCACTTGTGGGGGAAGAGGTTGAAGTTGTAGAAGACCATGCCCAGCTCACGCCGGACCTGACTCAGCTCGCTGGCGGAGAGCTGCCCATGCAGTTCCTTGCCGTCGATGGTGATCGAGCCGGAGGTCGGCGTCTCCAGATAATTGATGCAGCGGATGAGCGTGCTCTTGCCTGATCCGCTGGGACCGATGATCGCGACACACTCGCCGCGCTTGACAGGGAAGTCAATGTCGCAAAGCACCTGGCGCTCGCCAAAATACTTGTTGAGGCCGCGCACATCGATCATCAGGTCGGTGGCGCTACCCGGAGAGGACACGCCCTGCGCGGTCGCCAGGGGAACGGGCTGGTCGCCATTAGCCATGTTGCGCTCCTGCGTGGTAGGGGAGACACGGCGTTTAAGTTCACTACTGAAGCACGGCGGCCAGCCTAACAAGTCTGGCCAATCTCATAACAAGCGGGGTTATACACGAAGATACGTCGCGCGAGCGCTGTCACTCACGCCTCAGGTGTGCGCATAGTATACACAGGCCACGCGCGCTTGCGCACTCCCGGCGGTTATCCAGGCTGTCCATATTCCATCCGCCCTAGCGGCCATACGGATACCACCAGGGCTTGGAGCCGCCCTCGAAATCCCAGTGCAGGTGCTTGGTCTCGCGGAACTCGTCCAGCCCCTCCTCGCCCAGTTCGCGCCCCATCCCGCTCATCTTCATGCCGCCGAACGGCCCGGCGTCGTTGTCGGTGAGCGGGTCGTTGACCCAGAGCGTGCCGGCCTGCACTTCCTCATAGAACTGCTTGACGTGGCGCGCGTCCTGGGTGTAGAGGTTGGCGCCGAGGCCGAAGGGACTGTCGTTGGCGAGCCGGATCGCCTCGTCGAACGTCCGGTACGTCATGATCGGGATCGCTGGGCCAAAGGTTTCCTCGCGCATGATGCGCATCGAGTGATCCACGTTCACCAGCACCGTCGGCTCGTAGAAGTAGCCGCGCGGGCGCGAGGGAGGACGCCGCCCACCGGCCAGCACGTGAGCGCCCCGCGCCTGCGCGTCGGCGACATGCGCCTCGACCTTGGCGCGATAGGTGTCGCCGATCATCGGGCCGACGTCCGTCTGCGGCTCCAGCCCACTGCCCAATCGTAGTCCGCGCGCGTACTCGGCGATGCGCTCGACGAACTCTGGCGCGAGACGCTCGTGGACGTAGACGCGCTCGGTGGAGGTGCAGACCTGGCCTGTGTTGAGCAGCGCCGCCCAGGCCACGCCGGGTACCGCGATATCGAGATCGGCGTCCTCGGCGACGATAAAGGCGTCTTTGCCGCCGAGTTCGAGATGTAGTTTCTTCATCTGATCTGATGCAAGGCGCGCGATCTGGCGTCCCGTCTCCAGGCTGCCGGTGAAGGCGATGACACGCACGCGCGGATCGAGCACCAGCGGCTCACCCGCCTCGCGTCCGTAGCCGGAGACGATGTTGACGACGCCGGGCGGCAGGTGATCGAAGATGTCGGCGAAGGCCAGCGTCGAGAGGGGCGTCATCTCGGAGGGCTTGATGACGACGGTGTTGCCGGCGGCAAGCGCGGGAGCGACCTTCCAGGCCATCAGCAGAATGGGATAGTTCCACGGCACGATCGCGCCGACGACGCCATACGGCTCTTTGAGGACGAGGTTGAGCTGGCTCGACTCGCCCGACGGAATGACGCGTCCACGCGAGTTGCGCCCAATCTCGGCGTAGTAGCGGAAGCACGCGGCGGACCAGCCCATCTCATCGCGGTTCTCGACCAGGGGCTTGCCGCCCTCACGCGTCAGCAGCTCCGCCAGCGCCTCGGTCTGCTCAGTCAGCTTCTGCACGACCTCATGCAGCATCTCGGCGCGCTCAGCCGCGCCCAGCGAGCGCCACGCCGGGAAGGCGGCGCTGGCCGCGCTCACCGCCGAGTCCACATCGGCTGCCCCGCCCGCTGGAACGCGCTCGACAACCTCCTCAGTGGCGGGATCAAGCACGTCGAACGTGCGGCCAGAGGCTGCGCCGGTGAACTGGCCGTTGATCCACATCTGCGTGCGCATCATCATACTTCCTTCTCAGAACGCATTTTAAGAAGCCGCGGTTTCCTAGTCTACACCCCCAAAGGCGCCGGGAAACGTTCGTTTGGGGTCATCAATCTGATATTGAGCGACCACCTGCCCATCGCTCTGCCTCACCACCATCACCTTTTCGTCCGAATCCAGATATCCGAGAAAGTAGAGGTTCTGCGTTCCCGCAACGATGTGTGACGGCGTCGTTGGCTGGACAGCAGAGCACCACCGCTTTGTCCCATCGCTGAGGTTGAGCGAACAGAACCGGTCGTCTCTCCCCGCGCCAGCCCCATAGAGTCGATCAGGCGCCATAAACAGGTAGAGCGAGAACGGAGTCTCATAAGACGAGCGCTGCGTCCCGGTCTGCGTGTCGAGCGCGGTCACGTGCGTATGCGCGACCAGATAGAGGGTTTGCCCGACCAGGGAGTGCGCAAAGAGGGTGAAGTCGTCAACAGTATAGCTCGCCTCTGTGTATGTCCAGAGAACTCCCCCATCCTGCGCGCGCAGGGCCGACACTGTCCCAGGCAGTTTCCTCAGACCCGTATCATAACTTGGCTTCAAGAGATACACTCGTTGCTCATCCGCTTGCAGACGGTACCCAACGGTGTTGTCTGTTTTTTCGACGCTCCCTTGCCAGATATCCTTGCCGTCGCGGGCGCGCAGCGCTCGCACGAAGGTGTAGGTCGCGGGATCGGGATCACCGAGGCGCTCCGGGCCGAAGCTCTGCTCGACGATATACACGGCCTGGCCAGCAATGGCGACGCTTCCAAGCGTGTAACGGTCGCCTGTCGCGAGGCGCCACAGCAGGCGTCCGCTTGATCCATCAAGCGCTTGCAGTTCGTGCAGTCTTACCCACAGGTAGAGAGTCCCATTGGCCGCCTGCATGTCACTGATGACATCAGGCCCACTCTCATGCTTCCAGAGGATAGTCCCGGTGTATGCATCGAGGGCCGCAACGATTCCACGCTGCCCAAGCCCACCAGCGACATAGACAATCGGGCCAGAGATGAGTGTATGGTATCTGGCGCTGCTGCCCTGGCTCAAAGCGACATTATCGAGAAGCGTTGACTGCCAGACTCGCTTCCCATCGCTCGTGGTCATCGCAGCCACAATGAACGCCAGAGCATTCCCTTGAAGATCACCGGGCGCCGTCACGGCTTTCTGAGCGCGCCAGTACGAAACATAAACGGTATGCGGTGGCGCCGCCGAGCGCTGGGACTGGTTCTGACCTGGGAAAGAGATAGTACAAGCGCTCACGACACCTACAAGAGTCGCGCCCACTGCCAGCCAGAGGGCAGCCCGATAGAAGCGCGCCCGCTGATGTGGCGCGAATCGTCCGCGCAGCGGTAGCATCAGAGCCTCCAGAGATATTCACCAGATATCCGTCGGAGATACTTCGGATATACGTTGTGATGGCGCGCAATCTCCCCTACCGAGCGGCGTCTAGCTCCGAACAGCAGGAGTAATCGGCTGCCATCGGAGGAGCGCGGCGAAGATCTACTCAAACATCAAGCGCCACAATAGCTCCAGGATCGCTTATTAGCTCAACATGCGGGTGGATGTCTCGCTTGCGCGCATGCCATAGCGCGCCAGTTCGCGCAGGAACTTATGGGGATCAAAGATGCATTCCGCGCCCAGCGCTCCGGTCGGATGTCCGCCGCGCGCCAGCAGCATACCCGCGATGGCGAGCGGCGCGCCGGTGTCGATCTCGCCCGCGCCAACGCGCCACGGCGTGTAGGGCCGCACGATCATCTCCTCAACCAGCTCGACATCCTGGCCATCACGCATTCCGTGAGCGACGACACGCAGCACGTCGCAGTCGCTTGGCTCGCGGCTCTCAACGGGCGCTTGCCGTTCGGCCAGCAGCGCGATCAGCGTCTCACGTGGGACGATCTGCGCCGAGCGCCCTTTCCCCGCGCGGACCTTGATCGTGTCTGTTCGGGCGAGGCCAAGCGCGACGATCAGGCGCAACTGCGCCAGGAACTCCGGCGGGAAGGCAATCTTGAACGAGGCGGAACGCAGCCCACGTTCGCTGAACGAGACGGGAAAGAGCGCAACCTCAGAGTGCAGCGTGTACATCGCGGTCATCGCGCCGACCGGCGGTGGGAACTGCATCGCCTCCTCGCCGCTCATCGGCGGAACCGCGCCCCACGCGCCATCGGCGTAGACCATTGGCTCAAGGGTGCATTCGTCTAGGATCGTACGCAGCGAGTAGGGCGGCGCGAAGGTCGCTCCGGCGGGCGGCTCGTCGCTGGAGCCGATGCGCACGTCCAGCCGCTCAACCGTCTCCAGTTGATCTACCGCGATGCGCGCCAGCAGGTTCGTGATGCCCGGCGTGCTGCCGATGCCCAATACCGCCGTCAGCCCGGCCTCACGAAATTCGCGATCAAGCTCATACTGGCGGCGCGTCATGTGGAAGAGGCCACCCAGATCGGCGTAGGAGACTCGCGCCGCGAGCGCTGCGCGCATCACATCGAGATTGAAGGGATAATCCGTCGCGTTGAGCGCCACATCGGCCTCCGCGAGCAACGCTGTGAGGGTAGCCGTATCGCGAACGTCGGCGGCGACGGCTGACGCCTTGTCGCGTCCCGCCTCCAGCCAGGCGACGGTTCGCTCCGCCGCGGCCAGGCTCACGTCGGCGACGGTCACACGCTCGACGCGCTCATCCTCAGCCAGCGCGCGCACGGTGATGCGCCCCATCGCGCCACCGCCACCTAAAACCACCAGACGCACACGCAGGCTCCTTTGCCATTCATCGACACTATGCGGATAGAAAGGAAGGCCGCAGGGTACGACGCCCACGGCCTCCATCGTCGCTCATTTCACTAATCTTACGCCAGCGCTGACTCCTTCGCGGCCTCCGTGCGACGGGCGCTCACGCGAGGACGCGCCGCCGTCTGCCGGGTCGCGCGCTTGACGGCGGGACGCCTGCCTGCGGACGTCACGACAGGAGTCTGAAACGTCTCTCCGGTAACGGGCGCGCCTGAGACGGCCTGCAACGTGTCTTCGAGGCGGTTGAGCATCTCGTCGATCTCATCATACTCGATGACCAGCGGCGGCTCGATGCGGATCGTCTTGGCGTTCGTGAGCGTGCCGCCGAGCAGCACGCCGCGATGGAACAGTCCCGCCGAGACCTTGTAGCCAACATCGGAGTCGTGGAAGTGCTGGCAGAGCAGCAGACCCTTGCCGGTGATGCGCTCGTAGATCGCCGGGTAGCGGTCCACCAGCGGCTGCAGCCGCTCCATGAAGTAGGCGCCCTTCTCGGCGGCCTGACGCGGCAGATCTTCCTCCAGGATGACGTTGATCGTGGCGATAGCTGCGGCGCAGGCGAGCGGGTTGCCGCCAGTGGTGGTCGTATGGAAGAACGGCTCCTCGATGAACTTCTGCCAGACGGCTGGCCTGGCGATGAACGCGCCGATGGGCATCACGCCGCCGCCCAGCGCCTTCGCTGAGGTCATGATGTCGGGAACGACGTCCCAGTGGTCCACACCCCAGAGCGCGCCGGTGCGTCCGAGGCCCGTCTGCACCTCGTCGGCGATCAGCAGCGTCTCGTACTCGTCGCAGAGCGCGCGTAGGCGCGGCCAGAAGTCGTCGGGTGGGACGATGGCGCCCGCCTCGCCCTGCACCGGCTCCATGATGACGGCGGCGATATCGTTGCCGACCTCGCGAGCGATGCGCAACTGCTGCTCGACGGCGTCGGCGTCGCCATAGGGGACATGATAGACGTTCGGCAGCAGGGGCAGCGCGGGCTTGCGGAAGACGGCCTTGCCCATCAGGCTGAGGCTGCCGGCGGTCTTGCCGTGGAAGCCGCGCACCGCCGCGATGAAGCCGGACTTGCCGGTCGCGGCCTTGGCGAACTTGATCGCGCCCTCGACTGACTCTGTGCCGCTGGAGACCATGAAGGCGTACTGGAGGTCGCCCGGTGTGATCTGCGCGAGCAGGTTGGCGAGCATGCCGCGCGGTGGATCAAGCAGATCCTGCGTCGGCATCGGCGCGCGGTCGAGTTGGGCCTTGACCGCCTCGATCACCTTCTCATGCGACCAGCCGAGGCTGAGGAGCCCGTAGCCGCCGAGGCAATCGAGGAAGGTGCGGCCCAGCGCGTCGGTGAAGGTGGCGCCGCGCCCGCTCCACTCGACGGCGGCGAAGTCGCCTCCCTCGGTGACGGACTTGCGGTAGTCGAGGAAGCCGGGATTGTAGTGGTTAGCGAAGTTGCGCAGCGTCTCGGCGATCAGCGCCTCGGCGGCGGCGCGCGAGATGGTCTTCGACTTGATGGTGTTCAAATAGCGGCGCGAGGTCTCGATGGCCTGCTGATGTTTCTCGCTGTTGCCGGAATTCTGGCTGGCCTTGTGGGTACTCATATGTGGGAAATCCTTGTCTTTCTTGTTGGTGATGGCCGCTCGCCACGTCAATGTGTGCGGCGTTCGCGTCCCGGGCGCTAACCCGGAGAAACGATGATGTTGTGGTGTATGCGGAAATGCCGGCGTCCTGTCGTCAGGATACGCCGAGGCTCCCAGCGAGTCTGTTCGCCGAGATGAATGTTAGGTAGGTAGGCTGGTCGCGGGACACTCATCAGGAGGGGCGGGCGGAAGATCACAGGTATGGAGATAGACGGCGGCCCGGCAAGAAGTTAGAGATAGATGATGAGGTCGCTAGGGATTGCAGGTAGCCCGATGAAAACCTTTAAAGGGGTTATAGGGGAGCAGAATGACATGGGTCGGTCGTGTGGGCAGTGAGGAATCACATGCTAACATAACGTCCTCTCAGGATGGGCGACGCTCCTGAGAGCCAGTATACCCGGCGTTTTCGCGCCTGACAAGCCCCGTGCGCTTGACGAGATCGCCAATAACGTCTCGACAGTATGGCGTATGCGGCGGATCAGCGCGCCAGCTTACAATATGCGGCGATTCAAGCGTCTTCTGGTCTACGTTCGCCGCAGGGAAAATCCTATGCCGAAGCCCGGTATTTCCTCCATCGCTACGCACAATGCGCCATCACCGATTCACACGCCGACGCCACATGCCCCCTGGGCTGAGGATTTGTGCGCCGAGGCGCGCGCCGAGCTTGCATTGCCACCTATCGAGGCGCTGCCTGCGTCTGAGGTGGATGTCGCGGTGATCGGCGCGGGCGTGGCGGGATTGAGTGCGGCGCAGGCGGCGGCGCAGGCGGCGGCGCAGGCTGGCGCAAATGTTGTCGTCCTCGAAGCAGCGCAGACCATCGGGCAGGGCGCGACCGGGCGTAACGCCGGTATCCTGAGCGCGGGAATCAACATGGGGCTGGCCGACGCGCCACCGGGCGAGGATGGCGCTGACATGTGGCCCGCGACGACACGTGAGCTGCTGGCGCTCGTGGACGAGGCAAAGAAACCTGGCGCGATTCTCTCTGCTTCGCTCACCGGCGCGCTGAGCCTCGCCGAATCGCCGACCGCCGCACGCGGGCTGGCCCGGGAGGCGCGGGCGCGGGTCGCGCTTGGCTTGCGCGCCGAAATCTGGACGCCAGCGCAGGTAGCCGAGGCGACGGATGGCCGGTTGAACGTGAAGGGCATCGAGGCGGCGCTCTGGCTGCCTGATGAGGGTCGCATCCAGCCGCTGACACTCCTCGCGCACCTTGCCCGGCGGGCGCGCGTGGCGGGCGTCCGTTTCGTGGGCGGGGCGTTGGTCCGCGCGAACGAGCCAACGCGGCGGGGTAGCGCCACACATTGGAAATTGACAATTGGCGAGAGGACGTCGATCACCGCGAGGAGGATGATTGTCGCCGTCGGGCCGACCGCGCAACCCACCGCGCGCATCTACGCGCTCGCGCTCCCCGCCGAGTTGCCTGCGACGTTCCCACTCTTCTGGGACGCCGCGCCCTACACCTACATGGACTTCCGCCCCGGCTCCGGATACCTGACCGCCAGCGGTGGACGCTACGCGCCTCCCGGCGGCTCCACGCGAGATCGTGTTTATCACCGGCGGCTGGCCGACGCGGCGCGACGCTGGCTGCCGGAGCTGGCGGGACACGAGCCGTCGCACGCCTGGGCGGTGGATCTTGCCGTCGCGCACGACATGATCCCACATCTTAGTCCGCTCGGCGCAGACGCTACCGGCGTCGCCATCGAGGGGTTGGGCGCGCTCGGTGTCCTGCCGGGCATCGTCCTCGGCAAGCGCGCGGGAAGTGATATGGCGCGCACGCTCGGTGTATGATGAGCGGCAAAAGGACGTTGGCGGTTAAACCAGCATCTCTGCGCGTTCCGCCACGAAACCCGCCTACGCGGGATCATGTCGCCG
>DATAOM010000044.1:0-14698 GCA_036265775.1 Ktedonobacterales bacterium
GGCGCCGTTGTCTTGTTCTGGAATGGGCGCAAGTTGCGCGTTGACCGGCGACTCCATCTCAGCAAGCCATTCACCAACCGAGCGCCTTCCTGCTGTAAAGGAGCGCCGGTGATCTGCGCTCAATAGATGTGCTTGCCCGCCGCCGAGAGAGCGAACTGGGTGGCGAGGATGGCGGTCTTGTTCTCGCGGTCGAGGATGGGGTTCACTTCGACAAGGTCCAGCCCCAGCAGCTTGCCGCTCTCGGCGACCATCTCCATCATCAGATGCGCCTCGCGGTAGGTGATGCCGCCGGGAACGGGCGTGCCGACGCCGGGCGCTTCAGAGGGGTCTACTACGTCCATATCAAGCATGACATAGACGCCGTTGGTTCCCTCGGTGGTGAGCCGCAGTGCCTCCTGGGCGATCTCGCTCATGCCGCGCCGGTCAATGTCGGCGATGGTGCGCACATGGACCCCTGACTCGTGGAGCAACGCGCGCTCGCCCGGATCGAGGTCGCGCGCGCCGACGATCACAATATGCCCCGGATCGACCTTTCTCCCTGGCCCGCCGACGTTCACCAGTCGCTCGTCGCCATAGCCGGCCAGCGCGGCGAGGATCTGGCCGTGGATGTTACCGGAGGGCGAGGTCTCATCCGTGTTAAAGTCCCCATGCGCGTCCAGCCAGAGGACGCCGATAGGTCCGCGCGCCTTCGCCACCCCGGCGATCGAGCCAAGCGAGATCGAGTTGTCCCCGCCCAGGACAATGGGCAGCGCGCCGCTGGCGGCGACCTTCTCGACGCGTTGCGCTAGCTCTTCTGTCGCCGCGACGATCTGCTCCAGGTATTTGAGCTTTGGGTCGCCGGGGGCATGGACATCGGGATGGGGGACAGGCACTTCGTGGAGGTTGCGCACCTCGTGGCCGAGCGCGCCGAGCTTCTCGGCGATGCCGGCGTAGCGGATCGCGCTGGGACCCATATCCACGCCGCTACGGTCCGCGCCGAGGTCCATCGGCACGCCGATCAGGCTGATCTTCATGATGTGTGCGCCTTCCCGTCTCCACTACGGCGCATACGAGAGCGACACTGCTCCATCGCGCGCCACGGCGGCGGATAGTATAGCGCTGTAACCTGCGCCTGTCCAGTGACGACGGTTGTAACCGCGCCACCGAAGACCTCTCCCCCGGCCCCTCCCCTGAGAAGGGAGGGGGACTCGCGGCAATCATCATTGCGAATGGCAATCAGCGTCGCCTCTTGTTCTCCCTTCCCTCAAGGGAAGGGGGACAGGCGGTTAGGTTCTACCCGATCAGTGACTTGACCGCCGCGACGATGTGGCTGGCGCTGATTCCTGCGTCCTCGATCTCCTGCTCCGGCGTCGCCGAGCCGGGCATCTGATGCACCGCCAGCTTCAGGACACGCGGGAGCGATCCATTGGGCGCCTGCGCCTCGGTCCCGGCGAAGGCGTCGAGCACTGCGTCGCCCAGCCCGCCCTCGAACCAGTGATCCTCGACGACGACGATGCGCCCACCGGTGGCCTGCGCCGCCGCGTGCAGCGTCTTCGCGTCAATAGGCTTCACCGAGTAGGCGTCGATCACGCGGATGGCGACGCCCTCACCCTGCAACTGGTCTGCGGCCTTGAGCGCCTCGTGCAGCGTCACGCCAGCGCCCACCACCGTCACCAGGTCGCGGTCCGACTGGCGCACGACGCGGCTGCCCCCGATGGGGAACTGCTCGTCGGGACCATAGATCACCGGCGTCTTCTCGCGCGTCGTCCGCAGGAAGGAGATGCCCTTGGTGTCGGCCATCGCCTCGACGAGCCGCGCCGCCTGGTTTGCGTCGCTCGGATAGAGAACGGTGCTGCCGAAGACTGCCCGCATCATCGCCAGGTCTTCCAGCGCCATCTGCGAGGGGCCATCCTCGCCAATCGAGACGCCCGCATGCGAGCCGGCGAGGCGGATGTTGGCCTGCGAGACGGCGGCCATGCGGATGAAGTCATACGCGCGGGTGAAGAAGGCCGCGAAGGTCGAGGCGAACGGCACATAGCCGCGCACCTGCAATCCGACCGCCGACGCGACCAACTGCTCCTCAGCGATGTACTGCTCGAAGAAGCGGTCGGGGAAGGCGTTGGCGAAGGTCTCGGCGTAGGTCGAGTTGCTCACCTCGCCATCCACCGCCACGATGTCTGAGCGCGCCGCGCCGAGCGCCTTGAGCGCGTCGCCGTAGGCCGAGCGCGTCGCCACCGACGAGCCTTTGTCGTACTTGGGCAGTTGGACGGGCTGCGGCGCCGGGCGCTCCGCCGGTTGGAGGTTCTCCGGCTTCTGGACCTGGACGACGAGGTTGCGCACGCCGCCAAGCTCTTTGATGGCGCGGTCGGCCATGTCCTGCGGCAGCGCCTTGCCGTGCCAGCCGTTCTTGTTCTCGATTTCGGAGAAGCCCTTGCCCTTGATCGTGCGCGCGATGATGAGCGTGGGCGCGTCGGTCACACGAGTCGCCTCGTCGTAGGCGCGGGCGATCTCGTCCAGGTTGTGCCCGTCAATCTCGATGGCGTGCCAGCCGAAGGCCTTGGCGCGGGCAGCGTAGGCGTCGCCGTTCCAGCCAAGCATCGTCTCGCCACGCTGGCCGAGCCGGTTCATATCGAGGATGCCGATGAGATTGTTGAGCGCGTAGTGGCCGCCAAGCTCCAGCGCCTCCCAGATCGCGCCTTCCGCCATCTCGCTATCGCCGAGGACGACCCAGACACGATAGGGCAGCTTGTCCAGATACTTGCCCGCCAGCCCGACGCCGACGCCGATGGGCAACCCCTGCCCCAGCGAGCCAGTCGCCACATCCACCCAGGGCAGAACCGGCGTGGGGTGTCCCTCCAGACGGCTGCCGCGCTTGCGCAGCGTCATCAGCTCGTCGTCGCTGATCGCGCCCGCCGCCTTGTAGACCGAATAGAGCAGCGGCGATGCATGGCCCTTGGAGAAGATGAGGTGGTCGTTGTTGGGCATTTTGGGGTTGGCGAAGTCGTAGCGCAGATAACCCGCCAGCAGGACGGCCAGCAGGTCCGCCGCCGACATCGAGGAGGTCGGATGCCCTGATCCCGCCGCCGTCGTGCAGCGAATGCTATCCACGCGCAACTGCTGCGCCAGCTCATGCCACTGGTCGCGGCTGGCCTGCCCACCCTGAATCGTTCCACTGGTCGCCGGATTGGTCGCGCTCATGGTCTGTTTCCCTCCCTGAGTTCGCTGAAATAGTCGCCATATCGGACCCCAGCGGCCCGGTGTCGTCCTACTCATCCGCTATCTCATCTTCGATTTGCGTAGCGTCTTTATGAATCGCTCGCTCGACGATGCCTGGCAGGTCCGTCGCCAGCTTCGAGTTGGCGATCACGCGGGTCGCGCCCGCCTTGCGCGCCTCGGCCTGCGTCTCCAGGTCCACGTGTGAGCCGAACGCGATCACCGGGATACCAGCTTCGCGCGCCGTCACGATCCCCGCTCGCCAGTCTACCCCACGCGCAGCCGTGTTCACCAGCGCAATATCGGGCTTCTCCGCGAGTCCTTGCGAAAAGGCGTCCAGCGTGCGCGCCGTGCGAGTCGTGTAGCCCGCATGCTTGAGCGTCGCGCTGATCTTGGCGACGAAGAAGAGGTCGTTGTCGAGCAGCAGCGCACTCCTTTGCGCCTGAGATGACTGCTCGCCCTCGTCCATCTGATATCGCTCGCCTTCCGTCGCATTCCCTGCTAGTCGTCGGTGCGCTCCTGAACGGGGCGCTGGAACTGCTCGGCCAGCTCAGCGTTGATCTGGCGGACATCATGCCACATCTCCGGCGTGAAGACGTGCTGCCCGCCGATGCAGTAGTCCTTCGAGCATTTGCGCTCGTGGCTGGTCTGGAAGAGCAGGTTGTCTCCGTCCACCGTGACCCAGATGTGCTTGCGCGAGTAGCCGTCGCCCCACTTAAGCAGTAGCCCGCCCGCGTACTCGTCAAAGCGCCCCATGCCATAGAGGTAGTCGCGGTTGAACTTCTGTAAGATCACGTCCACCTTGCTGGCGGCGACGATCTCGGCGACGTGCGGGGACATCTGCGTGGTGGCGCGCTCGTCGAGGTCCTCCGCCGGAATATAGCGAGCGCGCGATGAGTGCTGCGCCTCCTCGATCATCTGCGTGATCTCGTCCATCTCGTCGGCGGGACGCTCCTTCGCGCCGCCGACGATCATCGGCTTGCGTCCGTTCTGATTCTCATCCCGGTTATCATCCTGATCCGCCATCGGCGGCGCTCCTTCCCTGCGCTCACCAGCGCTGTCTTCTAGAATCTACCACCGCGCACCGTAGCGCCGCCACCAAGCGCAGGTGATTGGCGAGGCTGAGCCGTCATACTCCGTCATACTCCGTCATACTCCGTCATACTCCGTCGCGTCTCCCATTCGTGGCCAAAAACGCATACGTGTCCAATCTCTCTCTTGGCCACAAATGGGCGAATGGTCATGAATGGAGCGTTGGCCATGACTGCGGGGCGCGACTCCCAGCACGAGCGACGTTCTGGCTGGCTAGTAAGCGCTGGACCAGCGTCTCCGTGTGCCGGACCACATCCACTTGCTGTTTCTGCCCTCATATTCGTCCAAACTCCAGCCAGCAGGGCGCTTGTGGCCGCTCACCAATACAGTCTTGCTCAATCAGCGCTTTGCCTCCATTGAGGAGTTGGAGGTCGCCCAGGCGACTCGGTGTGTCACCCTCCAATCCCGTCGCGATCTGGTGCGTTCTACGACCCTTTCCAGTGGTGGCCGCAGCGTCTCAAGAAACGACAAGGTCCGAAAACAACGTGATAGCAATCGGCGTTACACGAACAAAGTAGCCTGCTCTGGCTGGAAGACAATATGGTCCGCGATTGACCCTGCGCTGAATGCTGCCTTACGTGGTTGGCCAGTGCTCAAAGGCGGCTGCCGCAGGTCCTGTTTGACGTACTCCAGCACGTGCTCGATCCCACCCTGGACCAGGCTGATGCGCAGCCGGTTGTCCTCGATGGCGGCGCCGCCAATGGTGGCCCCGACTAAGACCGCATCCAGCGTGTCGGCGCCCTCCTCCTCTCCCTCCCTGGCGTCCCCACCCTGCGGTGCGTCCCGTATCCACGGACGATAGCTGGCGTAATGTGTTGGAGGACAGCCGATGACCCGTCCATCGAGGAACACGTACTCCTCGGCACCCCAGATGGCGGCGACGAGGTACTCGCGCTCGTCCACCGCGCCATGAGGCGCGAGAAGGAGCCCGAAGAAACCGGGTCCTCCCATCCCATAGGAGCCTAGGTGAGAGTTGAATCCTTCCACCCGTGCGCCAATGAGGGAGGACGCGCCACGCTCCGCAAGCGTGTGCGGCCGTCCAGCAATGATCGTCTCACTCTTTCTCGGCCTGCACTGGAAGGGGAGGCGTCGATAAGGTAACTCGATCCACCCACGGGCCAACCAACCGGGCAGGGCAGACTTCGCGACAATCAGTGTGCAGGCAGTGATGAAACCCATGTCGAGATGGAGCAGCGGATGATCAAACGCAGGACCATCGGCGCGCTGTGCATCAGCATCCTCTGCCTCGTCCTCTTCAGCGTCGCCGAGGTACTCCTCGAGCCAAGGCGCCATCGGCACGAGTCTCCAGCCGTCAGTCGTCGTCTCCAGCGAGAGCTTGGCCGCGTGGATGTGTTTCAATAGGCGCGCACGCTCCTCAGCTTGTGCCTCATTGACGCGCGTCATCCACTCTTTCATGAGACGAAGGTTCTCCTGCCCAGAGATTTCATCAGCCTTCCAACTGGCTCGGTACGCGTCTAAGCCTCGCCACTTCTCTTCCTCAAGAGCTTTCCATCGCGCGAGCGCCTCTTCGGGGTCAAACGCGTTCGCCATCTCCTGTCCCCCCAACCACAGGCATGTTGGGCGTTTGCGTGTAGGTGTGCCAACAATACCTATCGCCTCGGTGCAGGGCGGCCCTGCTCTACGTGCCACATATCGAAATGGTGGTGTGATGGATGCGCTGGCCAGGCCAACTGGTGCTGCTATCCCCAGAGTGCGACTCGCGGGCGATCATCTCGACGGCGACAATCTCGACGTCCTGCGCACCCACGAGAAACCTCCGCCGGACGCGTCTACCTGATCTGCATCGCCTCGCCGCTCCAGTCGACGCCGATCCAACGCGGTGTCGTCGCCCCATTCGTGACCATCCCCCATTCGCGGCCAAGGGAGAGATTGGACGCGAATGCGTTTTGGCCACGAATGGATGATGAGGAGTATCGCCGCCGAGCTATCGCCAAGGCGCCCTTACGCCTCGTCCGTAAAGATCATCTGCGCGACCGGCGTATGCGCGAGCAACTGCTGGCCGTTGCGCCAGAGCAGGTTCGCCCGCGCCTCGTCGCTCCAGCCCTCCAGCGCATCAAAATCCTTGAGCCAGCGATCCGGCGGGATGAAGGGATAGTCCGAGCCAAAGAGGAACTTGGCATTGAGCCGTCCCGCCGCCTCTTTGAGCAGCGCGGGCGGAATGTACTTGGGCGACCAGCCCGACAGGTCATTGTAGACGTTGGGCTTGTGCTGGAGGATGGCGATCATCTCCTGCTCCCACGGCCACGAGGGGTGTGCGCCGATGATTGTCAGGTCGGGGAAGTCGGCGGCGAGGCTATCGAGGTAGATTGGGCGCGTGTGATCCAGCTTGATGCCGCCACCGCCTGGCATGCCTGCGCCCAGTCCATTGGTGCCGGTATGGAAGAGCGCCGGGATCCCCAACTCGCTGATCTTCTGGAAGAGCGGCGCGAAGCGCGGGTCGTTGGGATAAAACGCCTGCACGCCGGGATGGAACTTCGCGCCAGATAAGCCTAACTCGCGGACGGCGCGCTCGATCTCGACGATGGCTTTGTCGCCCTTGTGCGGGTCCACGCTGGCGAAGCCGACGAACTGCTCTGGATAGCGACGGACGATCTCGGCGACGGTGTCGTTGCGCAGCGGCTTGCGGCCGGTCGCGGTCTCGGCGTCCCAGGCGAGCAGCACGCCGACGATCTCACGCTCCGCATAATAGGCGGCGATCTCCTCGATGTCGCGCAGCTTGACCTCGGCGCGGAAGTAGCGCGCCACAGCGTCGCGGTACTGGCCGATGGCGACATCCATGAACTCGCTGATGGGCAGGTGGACGTGGAAGTCTATCGCGCGTGGCATTGGCTCGCTCCTCTCACCGGTATTGGCTGGTATCAGGAATCGGTCGCTGGATCGCCGTCATCAGTATACGGCGCGAATAGACAGGCAGATCATGCTATACTGTTAGATGCGCATCTAACACGGTTGGACAGCGCACATCCACGGGCAGGCAAGAGGCGATACTGGTTCTGATGAGACGTGGAGGGAAGCGATGGCGACGCGAGAGAAGACCGACAGGACGAAGCACGCGAAGAACGGGCGCGAGGCCGCCAGCGCGGACCTGGCTGGCGTGAACGTGGCGCTGCTCAAGCGGCTCAGCGAGACGCCGGGGCCTTCGGGACGTGAGGAGCAGTTGCGTAAGCTGGTGATCGAGGAGCTGACGCCGCTGGTGGATGACATCAAGGTTGACGCGCTCGGCAACGTCATCGCCACGAAGAAGGGCAGCGGCAATCGCACCGTCATGCTCGCTGCGCACATGGACGAGATCGGCTTCATGGCGCGTTATGTGGACGAGCGCGGCTTCGTGCGCATCCAGCCGTTGGGCGGATTCGACCCGCGCGTGCTGGTGGCGCAGCGAGCGATCCTGCACACCGCGTCGGGCGAGCAATTGCGCGGCGTGCTGACACCCGCCAGCAAGCCGGTTCACATGCTGGCTGACGAGAAGCCAGGCATCCCGAAGCTCGAAGAGTTCTACATCGACTTCGGGCTGCCCGCCGAGCAGGTGCGCGAGAAAGTGACCCTCGGCGACCCGATCACGATGGACCGACCGCTGGAGCAGGTGGGCGACTGCGTCATCGGCAAGGCGATGGACGACCGCGCGGGTGTCTTTACGCTCATCGAGGGGATACGGCGCCTGGGCAAGCACAAGGCCACCATAGTCGCCGTCGCCACAGTGCAGGAGGAGGTCGGCCTGCGTGGCGCGACGACCTCGGCGTATCAGGTCGAACCAGACGTATCCATCGCGCTCGACGTGACGCTGGCGATGGACACGCCAGGCATGCCCGAGACCGACGCGGTGACACGGCTGGGCGCGGGGACGGCGATCAAGGTCTTCGACTCGTCGTTCATTCCCAACTACAAGCTGGTGCGCCACTTGCGCGAGGTGGCCGAGAAGCATGACATCCCGCACCAGATGGAGGTGCTGCCGCGCGGCGGGACCGACGCCGGTGCGATGCAGCGCACACGCGCGGGGTCGGCGGCGATCACCCTCTCGATCCCGACGCGTTACATCCACACGGTGAACGAGATGGTCAACCTGCGCGACCTCGACGCGGGCGTGACCTTGCTGGCGCGCTACCTAGAAGAGGCGCACAGCGGCGACTATACACTGTAGGAGGCGGACCTAACCCCCTGACCCTCTTCCCTGCGAGAGAAGGGGGAACCGCATGCGAAACGGCTGGCGGCTTCCATGTGAGGTCGCCAGCTTTGATGTGTGGCATCCCCCCTCTTTCCTATGAAGGCGCTGTGCGCTTGCCATTGTTGTGCGGGCCGCATACACTCGCTTTGACACTCCCCCAGCTAAGGCCAGGAGATTCTCGGAGAACGCACATGGTACCCCATCACGTTAACCTCCAAAGGTTCTGCCCGAACCCGTTGGACGTTGACTCCATCGCCAGGCGAGCTAGGCTCAAAAAAAAAAAAAAACAACTCTGGCTCAAGCGGAGCGCACCGTGTCCAAATACGGTAGTGCTTTTACCCGTGGGAACGCTTTACCACGGAACCCGCAAACACTATTTGGTTGGTGAGGTGCTAAATGTCCTACCTGTTGTTCTTATTTCAGCACTCAGAATTGGCAATAGCGGTGGGTAGTATATTGACCTGGGGGCGACAGACCAGTCACGGGATGACCGCAGTCTAGGGGCTGTCTGGCCCAGTTTCTGTACGTCAGCGACATCGCGGAGCGCGTAGGATAGAGGAGGGCAGCCATGGAGTCTGTGGAGCAGAGCGCGAGCGACAAGCAGAACGGTCGGCGGCCGGATCAGATCGCTGACCTGTTTCGCCATGTGCTCCAGACCGCGAAGTCTGATCCAGCGGAGGCCCGGCACGTGCGTGACGCTGTATTGGCGAGTGGGCTGCTGGAGGTCTTCGACCTGGCGCGAGCGGCGGATGAGACCGAGACGATTGACCTGCTCGACCTGCTGGAGGCAGGTGGTGAGGACGCACTGCGCGCGCGCATGGCGCAGTTGAGCGTCGCGGACCTGCATCAGATCATCGCGATACACGACTACGATCCTAAGCGCGAAACGTCCCGCTGGCGCAGCCCGCGCAAGCTCATCGAGCATATCGTCGCCAGCGCCACCACCGAACTCAACCGGGAAAACGGCTCTATAGGAGAACCCGCGCTCGCCGGCACGGCCTGGCTCCTCTAGCGCGCCGAATTGAGCCGGTATACCTCAGTTGGTTTGATCTCCCAGTCTGGCGACGGCCCTGGCCCGCGGAGACCGGCGATCGCCTCCATCGCCGCCTGGAACGCTTCCTGCGACTCCCAGATCGTCACGCCCATGACCGTCCCATTGTCAGGATTCTTGAAGGGATAGGGAGCCACAAAAAGAAGACCTGGCTGGGTTCTCATCAACTCGCCATAGTTGTGCATACTCTCGATCAGCAGATCTTCCTTGTCAGGGTGTGGGTAATGGACAGAATAGAAGATGAACACGGCCTGCCTCCTGCCTTCAATGGCGCAATACATGACTGCTGACCGGCATTGAACTGTCTCATCTCAGCGGCCAGGAGACCCCTGCCTTCAGGCATGGGGAGGAAAGGCCGCTCCTCGTTTCTGTTTTGGCAAATTACACACTATATGATACCATGTGAACATGAAACACAAACGCGCCTACTGCTATCGGTTCTACCCAACGCCTGAGCAAGTCAACGTGCTTGCGCGGACGTTCGGTTGCGCGCGTTTCGTCTACAATTGGGGCTTGCGGCTGCGCTCTGATGCGTACTACCAGCGGCAGGAACGCGTGAGTTATGCGGATACCTCGGCGGCGCTCACGCAATTGAAACGCGAACCGGAGACTGGGTGGCTCAACGAGGTGTCTAGTGTCCCTCCTCAACAGGCATTGCGGCATCTTGACCGCGCCTTCCGCAACTTCTTCGAGGGCCGCGCGAAGTACCCGGCCTACCACAAGAAGCGTGGCTCCCAAGCGGCGGAGTACACGAACTCCGCTTTTCGTTGGGATGCTGAGGCGCGGACGCTCACCCTTGCCAAAATGAATGCGCCGCTGGCTATTCGCTGGTCACGCCCACTGCCTGATAACGCCGCCATCAGCACGGTCACGGTGAGTCGTGATACTGCCGGGCGCTACTTCGTCAGCATTCTGGTTGAAGACGAGGTCGAGCCATTGCCTGTCGTCGTTCAACAGGTCGGCGTTGACCTGGGCTTGCATGATGTCGTCGTACTGGATACAGGCGAGAAGATCGGCAATCCCCGGTTCTTCGCCAAGGATGAGAAACGGCTAGCGCTGGCGCAACACCGTCTCGCCAAGAAACAACTCGGCTCCAAGAACCGCGACCAGGCCCGCGTGAAGGTGGCGCGTATTCACGCGCGTATCGGTGACCGTCGCCAAGACTTCCTGCACAAACTCTCGACCCGCATCATTCGTGAGAACCAAACGGTATGCGTCGAAAGTCTGAGCGTGAAGACGATGGTCAAACATCCCACGTTGGCGAAGGCCATTTACGATGTCGGTTGGGGTGAGTTCGTTCGCCAGTTGGAGTACAAGGCCAACTGGTATGGACGCACACTCGTCAAGATTGACAAGTGGTATCCCAGCAGCAAGCGCTGCTCCGCGTGTGGGCATGTCCTCGGTTCCCTTTCGCTTGATACCCGGCACTGGGCGTGCCCGGAATGTGGCTGCGTCCATGATCGTGACGTGAATGCCGCGAAGAACGTATTGGCCGCTGGGCTAGCGGTGTCAGCCTGTGGAGAAGCTGCAAGACCGGGACGGGTTCGCCCGCCTTCGGCTGGCTTCGGTGAAGCAGGAATCCCCCGGCTTTAGCCGTGGGGAGTGTCAATGTACGCACGTTCCTCAACAGGCTCGCACTAGATCGACGAGGCGAAAGATCGCTCCACGCCTCTACCATGAGGAAATGTGCGGCGCGAGGAACAGCCCAGCAATCAGAACAAAAGTCCTCTCCCTGTTCGCTCACTCCTTAGCCACGCACAGCAGCGTGGCCCGGGAACCGTCTATAGTGAGGTGAGCGAGAGATAGTTTCGCAAAAAGGAGAATGTATGAACACTGCTCAAGATTTTCTCGCACACCTTATTGGCTCCTGGGATTTACAAGGGCAGATGGGCGAGACGCCATTACATCAGCAGGTGGAGTGCCGCTGGACGCTGGGTGGGTTATTCGTCGAGGTCT
This sequence comes from Ktedonobacterales bacterium, assembly GCA_036265775.1. Taxonomy (GTDB): domain Bacteria; phylum Chloroflexota; class Ktedonobacteria; order Ktedonobacterales; family JADMIN01; genus DASWAC01. Next base: position 11,475 of record DATAOM010000044.1, read on the forward strand.
ACTGCAGATCTGTGCTCGCCGAACCGCCCGGCATCCGTCCGTATGAAGCGGTCTATCACATCGGCTACAACGCGGAACACGATCGCTTCGCCATGCATCTGCTCGATACCATAGGCGTGGCGCTGACCTGCGCCGTGGGCGTTGGGAAGCGCGAGGGCAATGCCATCCCCTTCATTTTCGATTACCACAGCGGGCCATTTACCAATCGGTTTATATGGAACGAAGAAGATGACGCGTGGCTCATGGAACTCACCGCGTCCAAGGGTGAGCAAAGAGAGCTATTCGCGACGAAGATAATGACCAGGCGAACGCCTGCTTGATGTCGCCGCGCCCAGGCGCGTCAGGTGTATGACTTTCCTAACAGCAGATCTAGAGGCGGCACAGAGTCTTCACGTCGCGCTATCTCGGCCTTCGACGCTGGTCCAGCGTCTAATGCGTTAACTCAAATTTCGGTCCTGCGTAGACCAATGGGCGCACGAGGGGATACAATCACCTGCGCAGCACTGCGTCGCGACCCGACGACGCACTTGTGTGCGCGCAGCGCCAATAACAAGAGGTGTAGAATCTCGCACAGGCGCAGGGGCTTCCTGCGCAACGTTCTGGCGGCAATCAGGGATTCGCCCTACAATCGGTTCAGACGCAATGACGCGCGCCGAGAGACAGAAGTCGGCAATGACAGGCGACGGCGATCCTTCCATCATCGCTTCCATGGCATAATGAGCGCACAATAATTCGCGCCGGGAGGCGGTCGGCTAAGGAGAGGTAGAGCGTGGCACGAATACTGGATACCATCGATGACCCAACGCAGCTACGAACACTCTCGCAGGCAGAATTAACCCAACTCGCGCAGGAGATACGCCACGAGATCATCGAGACAGTCTCGTTGCGTGGAGGGCACCTGGCCCCGAACCTGGGCGCCGTCGAGTTAACGCTGGCGCTGCACATCGCCTTCGATACCCCACACGACCAGCTCGTCTGGGACATTGGCCACCAGGCGTATCCGCACAAGCTCGTCACCGGACGCCGTGACCGCTTCCGCACCATCAAGCAATTCCAGGGCATCTCTGGCTATCTGCGCCGCGAGGAGAGCGAGTACGACGTCTTCGGCGCGAGCCACGCTAGCACCTCGATCTCCGCCGCCCTTGGCATCGCCGCCGCGCGCGACCTGCGTGGCGAGAAGACCAAGGTCGTCGCGGTCATCGGCGACGGCGCGCTGACCGGCGGCATGGCGCTGGAGGCGATCAACAACGCGGGCGCGCTGAAGAAGGACTTCATCATCGTCCTCAACGACAACGACAAGAGCATCTCCGACAATGTCGGCGCCCTGCATAACTATCTGGGGCAGATTCGCACCGACAAGCGCTACCGGCGCCTGCGCGAACTGGCGAGCCACTCGCTGGATCACGTGCCAGGCGGGGGGCTGGCCAAGGAGATGGCCGGGCGCGCGGAGCGCAGCGCGAAGGAGTTCGTGCTCCCCAGCCGCAGCGGCGTCATCTTCGAGGAGCTGGGCTTTACCTTCCTGGGTCCATTCGACGGACACAACATTGACGGGCTGATCTCGGTCTTCGAGAAGGCGCGCGAGATGGAAGGCCCCATCCTGATCCAGGTCATCACGCAGAAGGGGCGTGGCTGCGACTTCGCCGAGGCCGAGCCGACCAAATTCCATGGCCCCGGCGCGTACGATCCGGCGACCGGCGAGATGAAGAAGAAGCCGGGCGAGCCGCCGAAGTATCAGGATGTGTTCGCCGACGCGCTGGTCGAACTGGCGCGGCAGGACCCGACCATCGTGGGCATCACGGCGGCAATGGGCGAGGGCACCTCGCTCAACAAGCTGCAGAAGGCGCTGCCGGAGCGCTACTTCGACGTGGGCATCGCCGAGCAGCACGCCGTGACCTTCGCGGCGGGCCTGGCGGTTGGCGGGATGCGCCCGGTGGCGGCGATCTACTCGACCTTCATGCAGCGCGCCTTCGACCAGATCATCCATGACGTCTGCGTGCAGAACCTGCACGTCGTCTTCCCGATGGACCGCGCGGGGCTGGTCGGCGAGGATGGGCACACGCAACAAGGCGCATTCGATATCGCCTTCATGCGCATGATTCCGAATATGCGCGTGATGGCGCCGAAAGACGAGCACGAGCTGCGCAATATGCTCTACACCGCGCTCTACATGGACGGGCCGGTCTCGTTGCGCTACCCACGCGGCAGTGGCGTCGGCGTCCCGCTGGATGAGGGTTTCACCGCGCTGCCGATCGGCAAGGCGGAGTTGCTAACGCCAGAGAAGGAGATCGCGGGTGCGCAGGTGGCGATCCTGGGCATCGGCTCGACGGTCGCGGCGGTGGAGCAGGCGGCGCGCGAACTGCATGAGGAGAACGGTATCCGCGCGGTCGCGGTCAACGCGCGCTGGGTGAAGCCGCTAGACGAGGAACTGATCTTGCGTCTGGCGCGCGAGACGGGGCATTTGGTAACCATCGAAGAGGCGTCGGCGATGGGCGGGTTCGGCAGCGCGGTGGCGGAGTTGCTGCACGCGCACGACCTGCACGACGTCAAGCTGAAGATCATCGGCTTGCCCGACCGCTTCATCGAACACGGCGCTCCAGCGATCTTGCGCGAGTTGACGGGAATCTCGTCAGGGCATATCAAGGAGGTCGCGCGTGATCTGCTTGCGGATGAAGCCCGCGATCAGGAGCCAAACCGCGCGCCAAAGTCCTCGGCGCGACGGACGAACAAGGTGGAGCAGGAGATCGGGTAAACGAGGAAACGCCCTCTTGCAGCCGTGCGGGAGGGTATGATAAGCGCGCATGGGGCTCATAGCCTCCATTTGCGTATTCTTGATGACACTTGTGTGATTTATCGCCCTGTCTCTTGTTGATTTTTGGGAGGCGCTATGCTATGCTGCTTGTGTGAGCCCAAGCCGTAGCGTGCTCCAGCTCACTACGAAGCTCCTCTAAGGCTCCAAAGTAGCTCCTGACGCCTTTGCGCAAGGGAGTAGAGGGTGTGTAGTTCACCCTGTACGGCTCGCCGTATCAACCAATCACTAGTTCGCTAGCGATAGGAAACTATGATACGATGTCAAGCGCGCTAGGCAGACGCCTTGGCGCAGCGGGCCTCTAGCTCAATGGCAGAGCAGCTGACTCTTAATCAGCGGGTTCTCGGTTCGAGTCCGAGGGGGCTCACCACACCACATCTGGGAGTTGGACACGATCCAACTCCCATATTTTGTGCCT
>DATAOM010000045.1:0-24824 GCA_036265775.1 Ktedonobacterales bacterium
CAAACATGCTCATCGCGTAGTCATTCAGCGGCGAGCCGGTGGTGAATTTGCGCGTGGGATGGCCGAAATCGAGCACGGTCAGGTATTCAGTGGCGCAGGCCGCGACGCCGGACTCGGTCTGCTGGTTGAGCCACTTGGCGTCGCGCTGACCGATCTCGGTCATCATGTCGGGCTGATCGATATACCATGAATGCGAGTAGGGGACGGGCTTCAATGGGGGAAGGGGGTCAGCGTGCGCGGTGTCGTTCAGCGCGCCGTTCAGGTCGAGCGCTCCTGCCAGTTCGCCACGCATAGATGCGTTTAGTCCGACAAGAGTGACGACTATGCCGATGAGAAGCGCGACCGAGACGATGATGCCAATCCGGACGCGCGAGGCGGTCAATGCTGAGAGCCACGCTCGCCAGCGATGCGTTTTCTCCGGCACGAGAGTCTATCCTTATTCCTGTGTCTTCGCATGTGTCTTCGCTGGCGTGGCCTAGCCCCAACAGGGTATCGCACCGCATGCGTCTTTGTACAGTCATGGAGAAAACGAGGCCATACAATAGGACGCCTCCGCCGCCAGCCCGCGTTCAGCGCGGCCCATCTGTTTCGTGGAGCAGCGCCCATGTTCGCCAGATGCCGATGACGGCGAGCGTCGCGCGAATCTCGTTGCGCAGGCACGCCTCCAGCGCCTCGCGCAGTGGCGTCAGGCGCATCGTTATTTGTTCCGTGCCCTCAGGCGAAGCCTCCCCGCGCCGCAATCCACGCGCCAGGAAAATGTGGCCTATTTGCGCCGAGATACCTGGGCTAAGCGGATAGGCGCCAAGCTCCGTCCACTCCGCCGCGCGCAGTCCCGTCTCCTCCGCCAGCTCACGCTGCGCTGCCGCCAGGATATCCTCGCCGCGCTCGACCGCGCCCGTAGGCAGGAACCATTCGGCGGTTTGCAGCGGATAGAGGAACTCAGAGACGAGCCAGACGCGCTCGTCGTCCTCCAGCGCGACGATGGTGACGTTGTCGCCGGGATCAACCACGCCATAGATACCTGGCTGCCCATCGGGACGAATGACCTGATATTCAGTTACTGTCAACCATGGGTTGCGGTAGACCTCGCGCCCGCCAACCGTGCGCCAGGGACTGCCCGGCGCGTCTGGCCGCAAGTCTTCGTCTTCGTCGTTCGCCATCTCGCCTCCCACCCTCATTGCGCAACGGCGCTGAGCAGCACTGCCACAGCGGTACAGGCGAGTGTGAGGAGAGTAAGTACTGCAAATATCAGGATGATCGCGCCATAGCCCCGCATAAACGGCGTTGAGCGAAAGCGCCACCCCGGCGGGATAATGCGTGGAACGACTGGGAGCCCGAAATGGCCAGACGGTATGATGGGATCGGGCAGTTGCAGGCCACGCTTGCGCAGACGCCGTTCGCGCACGCTATGGTGATGTGGGCGCCCACGCTGCTTTGGCACGATGTTCTCCGCTTCTGTGGCGACCATGCGCGCCTTATCGCGATCCCGCTGATAGCATACTGTTTTTCCCACGCTCGATCATGTAGACGATTGCTCAGCTCGTGGGTGTTGATAGTATACGCCGGTCGATTCAGGCGCGCACGGCGGCGCGCGGATACGCATCCTGTGAGCGCTCTGCTAGAATGCAGTATGACGGTTTGTTGCCAGTTGTGCGGTGGGGGAAAACCGATGCGAAGAGTGTCGCGCAACGCATGGCTCACCTCTGGATGGCTGCCGTTCGTCGCCGTCCTCAGCGCGCTTGTCTTCATCTCCAGCGCGACCCCAGCGCATGCCGCTCCCGCCGCTCGCCGCTCCTGTGGCGCGTCATCGAGCGTATCGTCAGGCGCATCCACTCAAGCGACAAAGGGTTCCGCGCGCATCTCGCTCAACACAGCGCAAGGCGTCGCGGGCACACAGGTCGTCGTCAGTGGTACCGGCTGGCCTGTGGGACAGCACATCCTCATTAGCGTCGAGAACCTCATCGACGAGCAGGGCGGCGTGAATGGAACGGGGTGGCTGAGCGGCGCGACTGTCAACGTGTACGGGGGTTTTGCGACGCCAGCGTTCAGTTTTCCTTATCTGACATGTGGCATCCGACCTAAAGCTGGCACGACCGCAACCATCGTCGCCGCGACCGAAGATAACAGCCTGCGCGCGACCACATCCTTCGCTGTCGCCCAGACACCCACGCTGGAAGTCGCATCGCCGCAGCAACTTGCCCCAGTTCTGCTCGGCGCTAGCGGCATCTCCGTTGTAGGAAGCGACTGGACTCCCGGCGCCACTGTCTCGCTTGTGGCCGCGCATCTCGACACAATTTCGGAGGCCGATGGCAATCAGCGACAAACGGCGACGCCACTGCTCGGCGCGCAAACCGTTCACGCCACCGCAGACGCACGCGGCGACGTGATGGCGAACGTCCCCATTCCGTTGGGCCTTGCGCCAGGCGCCGAAGTGGATGTTCAGGCGACAGCAACCTCGCACATCTATGGCACGCTGGTCATCAATCTCTATTCTGACGCGCTCGTTCCCGCGCCGGTCCCACCAACCTGGAATCTCAGCGCGTCACAGGGAGAGCCTGGCATGACATTGACCGTCACCGGCGATCACTGGTGGCCCGCCGATAGCGTCATCGTCGAGTATTGTCGCGCCGAGGCGGCGCAAACAACGGCGCTCGGCGTGCGCTGTAACTCAGGGCCGCAAGGTTTCACCACCACGGGATACGCCGCGCAACTCGGCGCCGCTATCGTCGACGCTGACGGCCACTTTACAGCGACGGTTACGCTGCCAGCCAACGCGAAACCTGGCGAGGTCATCGTGCAGGCGCGTCTGCCCGGCGAAAACGAGCGCGCGGAGGTCTATTTCGCCTCGCGCGCTTTTACAGTGACACAGCCAGCGTCACGCGTGACGCCGCTCCCAACACTCAGGCGGGACTGGTGGCCACAAGCCCTTGTTGGCGTTCTCCTGATCGGCGCCGCGCTTTTCGTCTTCTGGCCGCGCATCAAGCGCGCCATCGAGAGGAGACCTACCTACAGCGCGCTATCAGAAACATCAAGTCGCGAACAGGAGGACTAACAGTGCGACGAGGCGCGCTCAATCATCTCGCAGCGATCCTCGCTGCCATAGTCCCAATCGTGTGCCTGACGCTTTTGCCTGGCCACGCGCAGGCGGCTTCAGCATCGTGCGGCGCTCACGCGGGGGCGAACGATTTATCGAGGGAAGCGCAAACGATGGCTGGTTCTGCTCATATCATATTGAGCATTGATCATGGCGCTTCAGGAACGGCGATCAGCGTCTCCGGGACGAGCTGGCCAGCGAACGCGCAGATCACTATCGACTTTGTGGATACCGGCGACCAGAATCTTGGTCGTCCAGGAATCGCGCAGGCGAAAACGGACGCTGCGGGCGCGTTCCACTCATCCGAGTTCCAGGCGCCGCTGGCGATTTGCGGTGTTTCGCCCGGCGCGGGTACGGTCAGTCTCGTTGTCGCGCACACAGCCGATGGCTCGATGAATGCGCAGGCGCGATTCACCTTTGTGACCTCACCTGAACTCACTACTACCGTTCCTCACAGCGATAGTCTTGCCGTCCAGAGTACCAATATCCAGGTTGCCGGTCGCTTGTGGGAGGCAGGCACCCTTGTCACGCTCTACGCGACGCAGGGGCAGTTCGTTGATCATGTCATCAGTTTCTCGCGTATCCCCAATGCGCCCAGTATACAGGTTCGCGCGGATGCGAATGGCGCGTTTCAGGCCAGTGTTCCCCTACCGTCAGGACTTTTGCCCGCGATCTATGTCAGCGTGGTCGCGACCGCAACCAATTCGTTCTACGGTTCACTTACCCGCGATCTTTCCACAATGCTGCTCGTCACACCTGAGTTTTATCCATCCGTGGCGCTCAATACAGACACGGTTGCGCGCGGTGGCATGCTCACCATCACCGGCGAGCACTGGCGCCGCGGCGATACCGTCAGTGTCGAATCGTGTCTTGGCGCTCCAGGGTCGAACACACAGGGATTCATGAGTTGTGGCCAGTATTTCGGGGGCGTCCCGACGCTGCTGGCGAAAACAGCGGTCGGCGCCGACGGGCGCTTCGTCGTAAATGTGCAGATTCCCCGCCAGGCGCGTCTGGGTACCACCGGAGTCCACATCTACGCCAACGACGCGTCTCTCCAGTGGTACGATGAGACCCTGGGCATCACGGTACTCGACGCGCAGACTGATGATGACGCCTCGAATTCAAGCTCAACGACATGGGCGCTAGGCGTGATGGCGCTGCTACTCTGTCTTGGACTTGGCGCTGGCCTCTTCCTTTGGCTTCGGAGACAAGGACAAGTGAGCGCCATCCACAGTTCCGCTGGCGCGCAGGTGCGACCAGGAGAAGACGATGACGAGTGACCAGCGTCCGGAACGTCCACAGCGAGCGTTTCTCACGCGCGAAGGGCCGCTGTTCTTCGCGCATCGCGGCGGCTCGGCGCTCGCTCCAGAAAACACGCTTGTCGCCTTCGAGAAGGGGCTCTCCTACGGCGCCGACGCGCTGGAACTCGACGTTCACCCGACGCGCGACGGCGAGATCGTCGTCTTCCACGACGACACCCTCGACCGCACTACCGATGGTTCCGGGCGGATCAGCGGCTTCACACTGGACGACTTGCGCCAGTTCGACGCGGGCTATCGCTTCACGCCCGACGCCGGAGCGACCTATCCCTATCGCGGGCAGGGCGTCACGATTCCCACGCTCGCCGAGGTCTACGAGCGCTTTCCCACTGCGCGCGTCAACATCGAGATCAAGGAGGATCTACCTGGCGTCGAGGAACATCTCTGGCGCGTCATCCAGTCGGCTCATGCCGAGGATCGCTCGCTGGTGGCTGGTTTTCTCGCCGCGCCGCTCCTACGCTTCCGCACAGTCAGCCAGGGGCGCGTCGCCACGTCGGGAAGCATGCCGGAGGTACGCGCGTTCGTCCTTGCCGCCTATGCGCGCGCCACACGTCTGCTGCGTCCGGACTACGACGCCGTGCAGGTCCCCGAGACGTATCGCGGTGTCCCGGTCGTTACGCCGACGACGGTGCGCGCGGCGCATCAACTCGGCCTCGCCGTCCATGTCTGGACCGTGGATGATCGCGCGTCCATGGAGCGACTGCTGGGCTACGGCGTGGATGGGCTGATGAGCGACAGGCCCGACATCCTCGCAGAGGCTCTTCAGGATTGGCGTGTCGCGCATCAGGTATGACCAGGTACGACTGGGTCTAGCGCGGAAGGCATACAGCAAGAGGGCTGAATCCCACGCTCCGGCCAGTCGTGGGGTATAGTAAAGATGAGCGGATGAGTTCGCTCCAGGGCGACGCAGGATGCGACGCGGACCCCCTAGTGGAAGGGAAAGAGCACGATGATTGAGACACTAACTGGTCAGCGCGTCTGGCAGCGTCGCATGAGGTTCACCATCGCCACGCTGGGTGGCGTGGCTGGCGCTGCGCTGGCGGCGGGCGCTGGCATCGGCTACTACGTCGCCGACCAGATCACCCGTCCCGTCCGTCACTCGCCAATGGACGATCTCGCCATGTCGCCGTTCGAAACAGGCGCCGACTATGAAGAGGTGACCTTCCCCACCGCGAGCGGCGATCATGCGATCCACGCCTGGTGGCTGCCACGCCCCGAGACCGACCGCGTCATCATCGGCTGCGTCGGTTATCGTGGCAACAAGTGGCATCTCGTCGGCATCGGCACGGCGCTTTGGCGCGCGGGCTACAACGTGCTGCTCTTCGACTACTATGGACATGGCGCGGACTTCGGACGGCGTATCTCGCTGGGCTACCACGAGGTCAACGACTTCCTCGCGGCGCTGGACTACGCCGAGCGGCGCATTCCCAACGCGCGCGTCGGCGTGATCGGCTTCTCGATGGGCGCCGCCATCGCCATCATGGGGGTCGCGCTGCGCAAGGAAGTGCTGGCGCTGGTCGCCGATAGTCCCTTCACACGCCACGCCGATGTCGTCGCCGACAACGTCCGGCATGTATTGCATCTGCCAGGCAAGCCCATCGCGTGGCTCGCGGACTACTTTCTCCCGCGCATCGCGGGCTATCACAACGCCGACGTAGCGCCGATCAACTCCATCTCAGACATCGCGCCACGCCCGTTGCTGCTCATTCACGGCACAGAGGATGAGACCGTGCCGCTCCATCACGTCTACGAGAACTTCGCGGCGGCGCAGGAACCGAAAGATCTCTGGATCGGCGAGGGCGCGATCCATTGCGGGACCTACTTCCTCGACCGACCTGCGTACTGCGAGCGCGTCATTCGCTTCTTCGATGACGCCATCGGCCCCCCGCAGCGCGTCGCCGAGGACCAGCCCGAGCTGAGCGAGTCGGCGTAGCCTGACGTAGGCAGTTCAGGTCGCCGGGATGAAGAGGCGGTAGTAGGTTTGTGTCGGCTCGTTCTGGCCAGTGTTTACCTGCGCACTAATCCAGAAAGAGGTTCCAGTCACCTTGCCGCTTGTCCCGGTGGCGACCGCAGCGCCGGTTGAGTACATATAGCACGTCTGCAGATCTGTACACGGAACATGTGTAGACGCGACATCCCAACGTCCAGTATGGGTGTTCCATGCCCAGAGCGCTGGCGGTGGACCGTACACTCGCCCATCGTGGTCGAGAAGTGTCGGCACACCTTCTTTTGGATCGGCTCCCAGCGCCAGCAGCCTGCCATCGGCGGTCAGGCCCAGCGCCTGATAGACGCCAGAACGCTCTATGCTCGTGCCTTGCGCCGGTATCGGCGGCAGCGGCGTCCAATGGATAAAGTCGGTCGTCCGATAGATCTGCTGACCGGCGACGGGCGAACCGCCATAGGGGTACGACGCGCCGAAGACGCAATGACAGAGTTGCCGCCCACCACTACTTGCTTCGGTCCACAGGGAAGCGATCCCATTGTTCGCTTGCGGCGTAGCAGACGCCAAAGGACGGACATGCAACCAGGTCGCGCCTGCGTCGCGTGTGATCCAGAGGTCCGACTGCGCCTGACCAGGATAATCGAACCTGCCTATGAGTGTGACGAGCGAGTCGCCACTGCTGTCGAGCGACTGCGCGAACCATTCTGTCTCGACGCCTTCCAGGCCATGGTCGGCGCGCTGCCAGGTGTGCCCATCATCGTCGCTGCGTTCGAGAATGGTATGCCCCTGATCGCCATTGTTGCTCGTCCACGTGTCCAGAAACAGGTGTTTGGCGGTCGCCCGCAAGTAGCAATCTCCATACTGACTGACCGCCGGAGCCAGCGAGGCATGTTCGATAGACCGCCAGGTCGACCCGTCGTCCTCGCTCAAGTAGAAATGGCCATGCGCGCAGGCACGCCCGTTCTGGTCCAGCGCAAGGTTTGACACACTCAGCGTCACGCGGTGTGAGCCGTCCATTGCGGACTCCACATCACAAGACGTACCTACCGCGCCCTGCAGCGGAGCGCGAGTCCAGGTCTGTCCTGCGTCATGCGTAATCCACAGTGAAATCTCGCCGCTGGTTGGGTCGCCACCAGAGGCTGCCTGGACCGGATTCATGCACGTGTATGCTGTTGATGGGTCGTGTGGGGAGGGGATGACGGCGTAGGTCGTCGCGTTGGGAACCTCAGGAAGCGGGACCTGCTCGAACTCTCCTGTGGTCAACCGTCCCGGCGTTGGTGTCTGCGTTGGCGCCGGAGTGAGCAGTCGCGTGATCTGTGGCGGGAGTGTGAGGTTCGTCCGGGGAAAGACGACGATCACGGCGACGATCACGGCCAGCGCCGCGATCAATGCGCGCGCCAGCTTACCACGTGTGGAGATACGTTTCGTCCAGTCAGGCGTCGGGGCGCTCTGATTCGCGCCGCGCTGCGCTCGTTCACCTGTCGCGATTGGTTCGACCCGCACATCGTCGAACGAGTCGTCACCGTCGTCCGGACTGGGTACGTCCGGCTCTTTCTCTTCGCGCATGGCGTCCTCATCCACAGAGAAAGCAATCAGGTCCGTCGTCGCCAGTGTACCATGCGTCGCTGCGTCATTTTGCTCCCTTCACGGTTTTGCTATCCTATGCAATACAGGCGTCGAGAGCGCTCGCAGTGGCGCGCGTAAGACATTGACGCCACCTAGAGGAACCGAAGCATGGCGATACGCCCAGTCAAAGTCACGATCACCTATTGCGCCGAGTGCGGCTACGAGCCGCAGACGCTGGCGCTGGCCGGCGCGCTGATGATGCGCTTCCGCCACGAACTCTCTGAGATTGAACTGATTCCCTGGGAGGAGGGCGCGTTCGACGTCGTGGTGGACGGCGAGCTTGTTCACTCCATGTACCGCGACGGCGGCTTCCCGGAGCATGTGACGATCATCGAGGCGGTGCAGCGGCGCCAGGAAGAGAGATAAGAGTATAGGCATTGCGGCGCGCAGTAGACCATCCGCGCTCACGGATCGTTAGAGAGGAGAAGCGGTTCCCCTTGTGCACGGGAGCCAGCACAGCTTGACACCGCATGATGGGCGGCGCACAGTGTCTGGAATGAAGGGAATTGCGACCGGAACAAGGAGGTGGAGGATGATGCGGCTAGCCCGCTTTCTCATCGCGTATGGTGTAGTCAGCGTCCTGGGTGTGGTCGTGAGCCTGTTTCTGGCTCAGAACACGCAGGTTGAGCGGCTCACATTCTTTGGTCGGGACGTCTCCACCAGTCTGGCGTGGATCATGCTGGCGGCGACGGCTGCCGGTTTCCTGTTCGCGCTGCTCCTCCTCCTTCCCGGCCGTATCGCCGCGACGCTGCACATCTGGTCGTTGCGCAAAGAGACGCGACAACTGGACGAGGAGTTGGTCTGGCAGAGCGAGCGGCACGATGAGTTGCTGGACCACCATGAGCGCCTTCTGAGCGGACACGAATGGCTCCTCGGCGTCTACCGCCGCACGCGTGGCGACCTTGACCAGGCGATCAGCGAGCGCGATGCGCTAAAGATCCATCTCGCCAAGGCGAACGAGGCTCTGGCAACCCAGAAGAAAGTGGTCGTCCAGCGGGAGATCATCATCCCGGCGCCGGTACGCCAGACGAGCGAGAGCACGCCCACCGCGCCGCGCATCCAGGCTGTGCCGAAGGTTCCGGCCAAGGTTCCGGCCGCTGTGGCGCTTGACGAGCCAGAAGACGTTCAGGAGAAGGAGCCAGCGCTTTCTGTAAGCGCACAGGCTCTGGAATCAGCGACAAGCGAGCCGGTCGCCAGCATTCAGCAGGAGCAGGTAATCGCTACGTCCGATGAAACGGCGAGCGACGAATCGTGGCTCGTTCACTCCAGCGAGCCGTCCAGGGCAATCTTTGGCAATGCGCTGGCTTCCCGCATGCGGCGCGTCACAAGCGGACTCGATAGCTGGCAGCGGGAGGTCTGGTCGTCAGCCCAGCGGCTCTACACGCAGGGCGCTGAGCGTGTTGACCAGGCGATCGTCAGGACTCGGCAGTTCCGCGCTACTACGTGGACCGATCTACGGGAGCGCCTGGGTGGCGCTGGCGCTGGCACGGAGGACCGCAGGCGCGTATCTCCGCTCACCCATCCGAAGTAACGGCGCGCGCAAGGATACCAAGAAGCGCGGCGACCAGCCAGATATGTCGCTAGTATTCGATGGCGACACGCGCCCCACTCTTCGCCGAAGCCTGGATGGCGTCCGCGACGACGGCGGCGCGGTACCCATCCTCGAAGTCAGCCCCATCCGGTGTGACCGATTTGCTATGCATGATGGCGTCGAGGAAGTGATGAATCTCGTGGACGAAGGTGTGCTCGTAGCCGATGATATGCCCGGCGGGCCACCAGACGCCGACATAGGGGTGATAGCTCTCCGTCACGAGAACCTGGCGAAAGCCACGCGCATCTTTGGGCGACTCCTCCTCGGGAAGGAAGACCTCTAGCTCGTTCAAACGCTCCATGTTGAATGCCAGCGAGCCTTTCTCGCCGTTGATCTCGATGGCGTTGTGGTTGCGGCGTCCGCTGGCGAACCGCGTGGCCTCCAGCGTGCCAATCGCGCCGTTGGCGAAGGTGACGGTGGCGACGAAGGCGTCGTCCACGGTGACTGGTTTCTTTCCGCCCTCGGCCGTCTCGCGCTCGGTGATGAAAGTCGTCGTGACAGCGCCAATGGTCGTCGGCTCGCCGACGAGGAAACGCGCCAGATCGATGATATGTGTTCCCAGGTCGCCAATCGCGCCGGTTCCTGCCTGATTCACATCAAGCCGCCACGTCATGCGGAAGCTGGGGTCCACGAGCCAGTCCTGCAGATAGCGGGCGCGGAAATGGTAGATGCGTCCCAGGCGCCCCTCCTGAATGATCTGACGCATCAGCCGTATCGCCGGCACGAAGCGGTAGTTGAAGCCGCACATGTGAACAACGCCAGCATCTTTCGCCGCCTGCCACATCTGCCGCGATTCGTCGGCGTTCATGCCGAGCGGCTTCTCGCAGAGGACGTGCTTGCCAGCCTGAATCGCGGCCATCGTTGGCTCGAAGTGCAGGATGTTGGGCGCACAATTGTCGAAAATCTGGATTGCCGGGTCCTCCACGATGGCGCGCCAGTCGGTGACGCCTTTCGCGTAGCCGTAGCGGCGCGCGGCAGCCTCCACCTGTTGCTGATTGCTGCCGCCGATGGCGACGAGCCGAGGATGCGCTGGAGGCGGAGTGTAGATATAGTCCAGCGTCTTGAAGGCGTTGGAGTGCGCTTTGCCCATGAAGGCGTAGCCAAGCATGCCGACGCCCAGGGTGGGAACCTCGCCATTATGCTTTCTAGAGTCCGCCATAGATCACGTGTCCTTTCGCAAGTAGTGGATTACGCAGTCTGCATACAGGTCCGCAGCGCAGCTATTCAGTCTGTAGTGCGGCTTTGCGCTGGCGGAAGTCGTCGAGAATCGTTGCGGTAGCCGTCGCGCCCACGCGCGTTGTGCCGGTGTTGATCACGTCGAGCAGCGCGTCGAGCGTGCGCACGCCACCGGCGGCCTTGACCTGGATGTGCGGAGAGACGCTGGCGCGCATCATGCGCAGATCGTCCAGCGTGGCGCCGGAAGGCGCAAAGCCGGTCGAGGTCTTTGCGAAATCCGCGCCCGCCGCCTCGACGATCCGGCAGCCACGTACTTTCTCGTCATCCGTAAGGTAGGCGTTTTCGAGGATCACCTTGACGAGCGCCTTACCCTTCGCCTCGTTGACGACGGCGCGGATGTCATCCTCGACGCGCTGGTCCTCGCCGGAGCGGAGCCAGCCGATGTTGATGACCATATCCAGCTCGGCGGCGTCATCGTCCAGCGCCTGCCGCGCCTCGAAGACCTTGACGCGCGTGGTCGAACTGCCATGTGGGAAGCCGACGACGGTTCCTACCAGCACATCGCTGCCCTGCAGGATGCCCACCGCCAGCGGAACACTGCTGGGCTTGATGCAAACGGAGGCGACGTGATACTCGTGCGCCAGCTCGCATCCGGCGATCAACTCGGCATCCGTGAGTTCGGGCCGCAGCAGCGAGTGGTCGATGGTCTTGGCGATTTGCTCGTAGCTGAGCGTGGCGATGGAGGCGGGAAGGCTGATCGGTGGGGTCGGCATATGGTGAGCGATCTCCTGGCGGTTCTTGCGCTGACAAATCGAGCATGTGTACAGGAGCATGGTAGCACAGGGCGCGCACTCCCCATCTTTGTACGGCAGCGCGCAAACGGCATGGCCGCTCCTGGTCAGGGGTCTTCATAAGAGCGATAATGACGCTATCGTGTGTAAACCAGAGAGGAACGTCCCTGTATGTCGGTGTCTCCACGACTGAACCGGCTCTTCGGCGCTGACGGCAATTGCTTCGATGTCGCAATTGACCATGGCCTCTTCAACGAATCGAGCTTCCTGTCCGGCATCGAGGATATGTCAGGCGCAGTGCAAACCATCGTGACAAGCGCGCCAGACGCCATCCAGTTGACTGTTGGCCAGGCGCGACATCTGCAATCGTTGCCAGGTAAGGAGAAGCCAGCGCTTGTGCTGCGGACGGACGTAGCGAATGTCTACGGCAAGACACTGCCAAGCCATCTCTTCAGCGCCATGATTGCCGATCCCGTCGAGCAGGCGCTGCGCCTCGACGCCGCCTGCGTGGTGGTCAACCTGTTGCTCCTGCCGGACCAGCCGGAACTCCACCACGCCTGCGTCGAGAACATCTGCGCGCTCAAGCCGCAGTGCGAGCGCTTCGGCATGCCGCTGATGGTCGAGCCGCTGGTGATGCAGTCCAATGTGCGCGCAGGCGGCTATATGGTGGATGGCGACATCACCAAGATTCTGCCACTGGTGCGGCAGGCAGTGGAGCTTGGCGCCGACGTGATCAAGGCCGACCCCTGCGACGACGTGGAGGAGTATCATCGCGTCGTCGAGATCGCCGGTGGCGCGCCGGTGCTGGTGCGTGGCGGTGGACGCGCCTCGGATGAGGAAATCTTGCGCCGGACGTACGAAGTGATGCGGCAGGGCGCGCGCGGCATCGTCTACGGGCGCAATGTCATTCAACACGCTTCGCCGCAGGGGATGACGCGAGCGCTGATGGCGATTGTGCATGAGGATGCAACACCGGAGCAGGCCGCGAAGCTCTTGACGGAGGCGCAAGCATGACGGCGCAACGCATCATCAAGTTTGGCATCATCGGCTGCGGGTTGATGGGCCGGGAGTTCGCCAGCGCCGCCGCGCGCTGGATCCACCTGCGCGACATCGACGTGCGGCCACAGATCGTTGCCGTCTGCGACGCCAACTCCGACGCGATGACGTGGTTCGCGGACGCGCTGCCAGGCGCGCGGACCTTCACCGACTACCACGACCTGCTGGCCGAGAGCGACGTCGAGGCAGTCTACTGCGCCGTGCCGCACAACCTCCACCAGCAGTTCTATGTGGACATCCTGCGCGCGGGCAAGCATCTATTGGGCGAGAAGCCATTTGGTATTGACCGCGAGGCGTATCAGGTCATCGCCGCCGAGATGGCGCAGCATCCCGACCTGCTTGTACGTTGTTCCTCGGAATATCCCTTCTTCCCAGGCGTGCAGACGATCCTCGCCTGGGCGCGGGAAGGGCGCTTCGGACGCGTCTTCGAGGTCGAGAGTGGTTACTGGCATTGCAGCGACCTCAACCCGCTGAAGCCAATCAACTGGAAGCGCCGCATCGCCACCTGCGGCGAGTATGGCTGCATCGGCGATCTGGGCATGCACGCGGTCCACGCGCCGCTGCGCATGGGCTATCGCGCCAGCAACGTCCGCGCGCTGCTGACAAAGATCGTCCCTGAGCGTCCCGGTCCCGACGGCGAGATGGTCCCCTGCGAGACATGGGACAACGCCATCCTCGCCTGCGAGGTAAACGACGATGGCTTCACGTTCCCGATGACGATCTCGACCAAGCGCATTGCGCCGGGGCATCAGAGCAGCATGATCCTGCGTATCTATGGCTCCGAGCGTTCGGTGGAATATAGTACCAAATATCCGAAGCAGTTACGCTATCTGCCCTACACGCCCGGCGGCGAGCAGGCCTGGCGCGAGGTAGATACTCCGTTCACTTCCGCCTATCCAACTATCACTGGCGACATCTTCGAGTTCGGCTTCACCGACGCGATCCTGCAGATGTGGGCTGCCTACTGCGACGAACTGGCGCACGGGCGCGATGGTATGCAGCAGCCGTTCTATTGCGCCACGCCGGAGGAGATCGCGGCCTCCCATGACCTCTTCACGGCGGCGCTTGAGTCGCAGCGCAGCGGGCAGACCATGACGCTCTGAATGGGCAAGTTGAGCGAAGGGAGCGCACGATGACCAATGACGCCATCATCGTGGCTGGGCACTGTTGCCTGGACATCATTCCCTCATTCTCCTCCACCGCCGACGGCGAGTTGCATCCCGGCAAGCTGGTAGATGTCGGGCCGGCAGTTCTGGCGCCGGGTGGGACCGTCTCCAACGTCGGGCTGTCGCTGAGCCGGCTTGGCGCGCCGGTACGCATGGTAGGCAAGGTCGGCGACGACCACTTTGGCCGCGTACTACTCGCCCTCTACAGAGAGCGCGATCCGGCGCTGGCCGACGGCATGATCGTCACACCGGGCGAGGTTACTTCTTACAGTGTCGTCATCAGCCCACCGGGCAGCGACCGCATCTTCCTCCATTGCTCCGGCGCGAACCACACCTTCAGCGCCGCCGATCTGCTGGCGCAATCCTTCGAGGGCGCGTCGATGCTGCATTTTGGTTATCCGCCGCTGATGCGCGGGATGTATCGCGACGGCGGCGCGGACCTGGCGACGATCCTACGCGAAGGACGACGGCGCGGCCTCTTCACGTCGCTCGATATGGCGCTGCCCGATCCAGCGTCAGAGGCGGGACAGGTAGACTGGCGCGCGCTGCTGCAACAGGTCTTGCCCTTTGTCGACGCCTTCTTGCCCAGTATTGAGGAGACGCTCTTCATGCTGGATCGCGCTCGCTATGACCAGCTACGCGCTCAGCATGGCGTGGCAGGAGTGATCGAAGGGATGGATGCGGCATTGCTGGCGCGCTTGGCTGATGATCTACTATCCTGGGGCACGCGCATCGTTGGCCTGAAGCTGGGCGATCAGGGATTTTATCTGCGCACGGCTCAAGATGTGAGTGGCGCATTTTTGTTGAATCCTACCGACTGGGCGGACCGCGAGTTGCTCGTTCCTTGCTTCCAGACAGTGGTCGCGGGCACGACGGGTGCGGGCGACGCCACTATCGCCGGGCTACTGACGGCGTTGCTCGCGGGGATAGCGCCAGAAGCTGCGATACGCAGCGCGGTCGCTGTCGGCGCCTATAGCGTCGAACACGTTGACGCCACCAGCAGCGTCCCATCGTGGGACGTGGCGCAGAGTCGGCTCCAGACGGATTGGGCCACCTGTCCGGTGCGGCTGTCGATGGCGGGCTGGCGGTGGGATGGGATGGCGAAGGTTTGGTTTGGGCCGCATGATCGAGCAAGAGGAGGAATGGTATGAGCGGCGGCATGAGTCCGAGCGAGGCGCGGTCGTGGGCGGCAATGATCCTGGAGCGTGAGGGCATCGCGCTGACGGAACAAGAACGTGGCGCTATCGAGATTGCGGACTTTGGCCTCAGTGACCTGGACCGAACTGGGCTAGAGATCGTGGTCTACGTCAACACCGACCGCTATTGCGCCAAGGAGCTGATCCTCTTCCCGCGCCAGACCTGCCCAGAACACCGGCATCCCCCGGTTGGCGCTGACCCTGGCAAGGAAGAGACGTTTCGCTGCCGCCGGGGACTCGTCTGGCTCTACGTCGAAGGCGACCCGACGCCAGACATCCAGGCGCGCGTGCCTGCGGGTAGCGAGGACCACTATACGGTCTTCCACGAAATCACGCTGCTGCCGGGCGACCAGTACACGATTCCGCCGAATACCCTCCACTGGTTCCAGGCGGCGGACGAGGGCGCTATCGTCTCGGAGTTTTCCAGCACGAGCCGCGATGAATTTGATATCTTCACCGACCCCCGCATCGTGCGCGTGCCGAAGGCTGAGTAGTGCAGCTCCTACTGACTAGGTGATGTGGCAAGCGCGTGGTCAGGACGGAGAGGGAGAAGACAGCTATGCTCGATATCAGGCTTGACGAACTGCGCGCGCGGCTGGGCGAGAAGTTCACCGATGATCTCTACACGCGCGAGGCGCACGGACGCGATGAGAACGCGACGCCAGGTCAGCCGCCGCTGGCTGTGATCTACGCCGAGTCGGTCGCCGACATCCAGACCTTACTGGCCTGGGCGAACGAGACCCATACCGCCGTGATCGCTTTTGGCGCCGGCACCAGCTTCGAGGGGCATATCGTGCCGCAAGGTCCGGCGATCAGCCTTGACCTCTCGCGTATGAACCAGGTCGAGCGCATCGCTCCCGAAGACTTTCTCGTTGAGGTCCAGCCCGGCGTCACGCGCATAACGCTGAACAACGAGTTGCGCTCGACCGGCCTTTTCTTCCCCGTCGATCCTGGGGCGGACGCCTCACTCGGCGGCATGGCGTCCACCAACGCCAGCGGTACGACGACCGTGCGCTATGGTGGCATGCGGAGGAATATCGTCGCGCTCGACGTTGTGCTCGCTAATGGGGAGATGTTGACGCTCGGACGCCCAGTCCACAAGACCAGCAGTGGCTATGATCTCAAAGACCTCTTCATCGGGTCGGCGGGCACGCTGGGGATTATCACCAAACTGACCTTGCGGCTGCATCCCGTCCCCGATCAGATCCATACCCTGCGCGTTGTTTTTCCCACCGTGACTGACGCTGCCCAGGCGGCTTACCAGATCATGGCCAGCGCGTTGCCCGTCGCGCGCCTGGAATTGCTCGACGCCTCTGGCCTGCATGCGATCAACGAGAGCCTCGGTCGCACGTACCCCGAACAGCCGACGCTCTTTATCGAGTTCCACTCCTCGACGGCGGAGGCGATCGTCGCCGAAGCGGCGCTGGCGGAAGAGATTGTGCGCGAGGCCGGCGCCCAGAAGATCGAGCGCGCGCAGTCAACCGATGAGCGCCAGACGCTCTGGGAGGCGCGTCACAAAGCCTACCCGGCGTTCGTGAGCCACCATCCCAGCGCGCGCTACCTCATCACCGACACCGCCGTGCCACTCTCGTCGCTGGTCGAGCTACTGAGCTTTGCCCAGGCGCAACTGGAGGAGATGCGCCTGCCAGGGAGCATCATCGGTCATGTGGGGGACGGCAATTTCCATACCAATATCGCCACTCCGCCGGAGGAGGCCGATCGCGCCCAGGAGTTCTCGGAGCGCCTGGTCAGGCGCGCGCTTGAGGTGGGCGGGACGGCGAGTGGCGAGCATGGCATCGGCGTCGTCAAACGCAAGTTCCTGGAAGAAGAGCATGGCGCCGCGCTCGGCTGGATGCGCAAGGTAAAAGATCTCTTCGATCCCAACCATATCTTGAATCCCGGCAAAGAGTTGTAGCTAGTAGTTCTGCCGCCGGGGACATCAGCTAGTTGGGATCTGGGTAAATGCCTCTAGATAACGAGAGCACGGCGCTCGATATTGACTTGATTGCGCGCGCGCTGGCAGGAGCGCCACCTCCATTCACGCTGCGCTACTTTCCCACGCTCGACTCGACCAACACCTATGCCATGCGACTACCTCCAGGCGAAGCCCGAGAGGGTCTCGTCATCATTACCGACCACCAAATCGCCGGACGTGGGCGCGTGGGGCGTGTCTGGGAAGGGTTCGCGCGCCAGCAACTCACCTTCTCCGTCATCCTCACGCCCTCCTTCGCGGCGAACTGGCTGATGATGGCGAGCGCGCTCGCCGTCTCCGAGGCGATCACCGACGTGACGGGATTGTCTCCAGCGATCAAGTGGCCCAACGATGTGCTGATCGGCGGGAAGAAGGTCTGTGGCATTCTCATCGAGACCAGCGGCGAGATCGCCGTGATCGGCATCGGCGTCAACGTCAACGGCTCTCTCGCCCGGCAGCCGGAGCTTGCCGCGCGCGCGACGACACTGGAAGATGAGGCTGGACAACCATTCGCGCGTGAGCCGCTTGCCGCCGCCATCCTGCTGGCTCTGGCGGACCACTATGAGGCGATGTGCAGCCAGGGAGACGCCGGGCGCGAAGCAGTGCGTATGGCATGGCGCGAGCGCCTAGTCACGCTTGGCGCTCATGTGCGCATTGACCAGGGGCAGACACAGGTGACAGGTTTTGCTGAAGATGTGGCCGAGGATGGCGCGTTGATCGTGCGACGGGACGATGGCGAACGAGTACTTATTACCTGGGGTGATGTGAGTATCGGCGACTGAAAACGCGCCTCGGCTTGACCCTATACGCTACACTACAAGGCGCAATAGTTGAGATGGCGGCGCAAGTCTGCCAGAGATACGTGAAGGCGAGAGGAAGAGCATGCAAGAGGATCCTCAGGCGGCTGAGCAGCGGCGGCGCATGGGATTGCCTGCAGGGATGGACCCGCGCAACTACGATCCCCGGCGTGCGCTCGCTGATCCCGCTGCGCGCGAGAAGCTGGCGCGAGCGCAGGCCGCCGCACGGGCGCAAGCCGCTGCCGCGAGCACCGTCGTCGTGGCGACCATCATCACGCTCGTCACCTCCGCGTTTGGCTTCGTCGCCGCGCTGGCCTGGAACGACGCGCTCACAAAGCTCCTCAACCCTGCTATCGAATCGTCGCTGAATAACCTGGGTTTGCCCACTGAATTTGCGGTGCTCGTCAAGGCCATTCTCATTACCCTGATCGCGGTAGTCGCCGTCGTCATCCTCAATCGCGTCGCGCGGCGCATGGTCAAGCAGTCCGCCATCAACGCCGCTGACGCCGAAAGTATGATGTGACGTCGTGCGGCCCTTAGCCACAGCGCGGCGCATCGGCGTCATCTCCGATACCCATATCCCATCCAGGGCGAAGAGCATTCCTGAGGCGGCGCTGAACCTCTTTGCGGATGTAGATCTGATCTTGCACGCGGGCGATCTTTCGACGCTCGCCGCGCTCGATCCGCTTCAGACCCTCGCGCCTGTCTACGCCGTCCATGGCAACGTCGAGTCGGATGAGACGCTGGCGGCGCTCCCGGCGAAGCGCGAGATTGAGGTTGGTGGCTGCGTGATCGGCATGATTCACAATCTGGGTCAGCGCACGATGTATGCCGCAACCTCGCGATCTGAGTTTCCAGGGGCGCGCGTGATCGTCATCGGCCATTCGCACATCCCCTTCGTCGAGGAGACTGCTGGACTGCTTCTACTCAATCCGGGCAGCGCGACCGATCGACGCCAACAACCCACGTGTACCGTGGCGATCCTAACTATCGGGAGGAGGGCGCGCCGCATACGCGCCTCTATGACCTGCCCTAGCTACTGTTCACCACACCGGCGCCGTCGCGCATTGGGCGGCCAGTTAGTCATACGCCTTTGACAGAAATGGCGTTCCTGCCTATACTGCGACCACGGCGCGCCTGATTCCCCAGGGTGGAGAAGGATCTGCGTGGGCGGCGCAAAAGGAACTGGCGAGGAGCGCGAGATGGAGCGGGAACGCGCGTTCTTTGGGCCATACCGACTCTTGCGGCGGCTCGGCGGAGGCGGCGCTGGCGAGGTCTATCTCGCGGAGTCCACGCAGCCGGGCCAGGATGGACGCCAGGTCGCCATCAAAATCCTGCGCGCGACCGCCGATAATCCCATGAGTCAGGCTGTCGGGCGCGACGTGACCCGCGTCGCCACGCTCGACGAGAAGCACATCATTCCCTATCGTGATGTGGTCGCCGATGGAACAGCGCTCGGCGTCGTAATGGCGTACGCGCCCGGTGGCTCGCTCGGCGATGAACTGCGCCAGTCGGATCTCGTTCCGCTCCCGCTGGCGCCTGCCATCGTGGCGCGCATCGTCTCGCAGGTCGCACGAGCGTTGAGCGCCGCCCACGCCGCCGGAGTTACGCACGGCGATCTCAAGCCCTCGAATATCTTCGTGCGCACATCCTCACAGGGCGCGCCCATCGCCACGATCAGCGACTTTGGCCAGGCGTTCCTCACACCGCTCGCCGCCGAGCGCGCCGCCAATGAGCGAGGCGACCAGAACCAATGGGCGCTCGAGCAGCTACGTTTCGCCGCGCCGGAGCAGCTACAAGGCGCGATCTCGCCTGCGACGGACCAATATGCTCTCGCAGCCGTCGCCTATTACCTGTTGACCGGCAGCCACGTATTCAGCGGCGCGCCGCGGCAACTTCTCAACGCGATTGCGCGCGATCCCATCACACCCCCATCGGCGCTCAATCCTTCACAGAACGCTGGGGTCGATCGCGTGCTGCAACGCGCGCTGGCGAAACAGCCTGAGCAACGCTATAAATCTATCCTGGCGTTCGCCGAAGCGTTCGCCGAGGCGGTCAATGCGCTTGACCCAGGCGCCAGCGCGTATGGTTCGACAAGGGTGGTACCGCGTCCGAAGATCAATCCCTCCGGGTCGCCAGGCGGGTTTGACATGGATGCCGACGGCCTCCCGGCGGATCCACCGCGCCCTGTCCGGCGCTGGCTGCTCGTCCTCGCCTCTGGCGCGGTCCTGGCGGCGCTGCTTACCTGTCTGCTGAGCTGGCGGCTGGTCGGAGGCGGCTCGGCGTCGCTCCAGTTACAGGGAGATATTCAGCGCTTCCTGGGGCCGAACAGTGTGGCGACAAATACCCCAGCGAATGGCGATAATGCGACGGCGAGCGCGGCGGAGGCGCAACTGAATCAGGCGCTGGCGATCCAACCGGCATTCTCCGACCCACTGACGACCAACACACAGGGCTGGAAGGCGCAGAAGCCAACGTCGTTCTTTGCCAGTGATGGTCTGCACATCGCGAACCAAACGACTGGAGACCCACCGCTCCTCGCCGCGCCCAAGCCCTCTGGCCCCCTGACGAACGCCGTCTTCCACGCCAAAGTCACCATCGTCAAAGGCGCGACCGACGACCTCGCTGGGATCTGCTTCCTTAGCAAGACAGACAGCGCAGGAAAGGCGCAATTTTACTGCTACTTCGCGTCGAGCGAGGGGCGCTACGAACTCTGGTACTACAACGGCAAACTCAGGTCAGATCACTGGCAGTTCCTGAACAGCGGCTACTCGTCCACACTCAAGCCAGGCATTGGTCAGAACAACGAGCTCGCCGCGCTGACCAACGTCAACGACAACACCGTCACGCTCTTCGCCAACGGAAAATATGTCGGTAAAACCTCGCTAATGTCGGGTGGACCAAGCGCTGGCGGATCGGGCCTGCTCGTCTTCAATCGCGGGGCCGAGGCGGCCTTTACGCAATATGCTATCTACCGGGCGCCGCAATAGAGCGCGGCGCGCATCAGGTTTCCTGCGCTATAGTGTGACATGAAGCCAGTAGCAGGGTCAGTCACACAGCCAAAAACGCAGGAGCGCCGATGTTCAGTGTCGCCGAAGCCCAGCAACGCATTCTCGCCGCCTTTTCTCCTCTAGAGGCGGAGGTCATGCCGCTCGCGGCGGCGCTGGGGCGCATCCTGGCGGAGGACGCCGATGCGCAGGATCAGCTTCCCCTCTTCGACAACTCCGCCATGGATGGTTACGCGCTCCGCGCGGCTGATACGCAAGCAGCGACGCGCGACCGGCCTGCGCGTCTGCACATTACTGGTGAGATTCCTGCCGGGCGTGTCCTTGGCCATGCGTTGCAAGAAGGTGAAGCGGCGCGCATTTTCACTGGCGGCGCGGTACCCAGTGAGACAGACGCCGTGATCCAGCAGGAGTTGGTCACGGTCGAAGACGGCGATCTCGTGCTGGTCGCGCCGGTGTCTCCTGAGACGAATGTTCGCCGTGCGGGTGAGGATGTCGCGGCGGGCGCAACGCTTCTGCCGCGAGGAAGCGAGATTGGGCCTGCCGAGCTGGCGTTGCTGGCCTCCGCAGGCGTCAGCCCCGTAACTGTGCGGCGTCGCCCACGGGTGGCGATCCTCGCCACCGGCGATGAACTGGTTCCCGCCGGGGAGTCGCTCGCGCCGGGGCAGATACGCGAGAGCAACTCGATCTACCTCACGGCCGCGGTGACACGCGCTGGAGGAGAGGCGGTTCCGTTGGGGGTGGCGCGCGACGACGAGAACGATCTGCGCGAGAAGCTGACCAGCGCGCAAGACGCCGACGTCATCATCTCCTCTGGCGGCGTCTCCGTCGGCGATTACGACTTGGTCAAGCAAATTCTTGGCGAGCAGGGCGCGGTTGACTTCTGGCGCGTGCGGATGCGACCCGGCAAACCGCTCGCGTTTGGCCGGCTGGGAAACACACCGCTGATCGGCCTGCCGGGCAATCCGGTGTCGGCGGCGGTCACCTTTGAGCTTTTCGCACGCCCGGCGATCCGCCGCATGCTCGGCGCTGCGTCGGTATTTCGTCCCAAGATCGAGGTCACGCTGGACGGCCAAGATATTGAGCAGGGTGATCGCGAGCATTATGTGCGCGTCCACCTGCGCGCCGAGAATGGTGTCCTGCATGCGCGGCCAACCGGCGACCAGCGCTCCCATATCATCACGTCGCTACGTGGCGCCAGCGCCTATCTCATCATCGGCATTGGCGAGGGAGTCGTGCGAACTGGTGACCGCGTTCCCGCGCTGCTCCTGAATGACGGGCTGCCGTGGGGAGATGAGTAGTCACCCCAGTGTGCCAGTTCCTGCGCGGCCGGCGATGATGGCGATGTTGGCGGCGACCAGCTCACCGGCGAGTTGCAAGATGATTGGCTCTGGAGCCTGCAGCGCCTCGGCGATCGCCCAGAGCGGCGTGTGTCCATCTACCATCGTGAGCAACCGCCACTGATCGCGTGTCACCTGAACTGGCGTGTCACTCTGTGGATTGACCTCGGCAAAGTCGATGACAACCTCTGGCGCGAGCGGCGCGGCGACGGCAGGCTGTGGACGAACGGCTTGCATTGCCTGGGCGAGAATCGCTCCCGTCGAGAGTGGAACAGCGAGAATTCCCGTTGGCACCGGGATGTTCTCTTCGAGATAAAACTCCCCATCCGTCCATTGCAACATCGTCGCGAGCATCGCGACCGCATCCTGAAAGGCGAAAGTGTTTAACTGTTCCGATGTCAGCGCGCTCGCGTTCAGGAGCGCGCCAACGAGCTGCGTGTCGGTCATGCTTACTGTGGCGTCGAATGGCAGCCCCAGCGCCGATTCCATCGCCGGCGCCGGGACGATACCAGCGCGATCAAGCTCCTGCGCCAGCGTCGTGGTTGCGCCAAGCCGCTCTCCCGCGATCCACTGGCCCGTCGTGAAATAGATATGCGCGAGTGGCGAGCCGCGCCCAACGGCGAGCCTCCCGCTGCGCTGCCCACCCTCGATGAAATGCAGCACATCGGGAAGTGGATACTCCCGAAAACTCCCACCCAATGGCATGTGACTTCTCCCTGCATGCGCCGCCAATTGTAGCACACACGAGGCTATAGCACCCAAATCCGTTCGGATGATTGTAGTCTGCCTGCAATGGCGATTGCTCTTGCGTGGTCGCCCGCGCCGTGCTATACTGAGTCTCGCCTATGGGGACGTAGCTCAGTTGGGAGAGCGCGACAATCGCACTGTCGAGGTCAGGGGTTCGAGCCCCCTCGTCTCCACCAGAATACCGCAACGATAAGGGCTGGGTGAGGTTTATCTCACAGCAGCCTTTTTTCGTGCCCTGCGCTTCTACGACGCCTCAGCCTCGGTAAGGATGTGTTCGCGCAGGGAGCGCTCGCCATCATCCGTCACCAGCGCGAAAAGGTGGTCTTCCTCCTGCAACTCGGTCTCGCCAGACGGAGTGAGCGGCTCGGTTCCACGCTCGATCAGCACGATATTGGCGCTGCTGGGTAATTCCAGTTCGCGTATCGTCCTGCCAGCGGCGGGCGAGCGCGACGGCACGGTCAACTCCACGAGTGAGAGACCCGCGCGCGTCAGCGAGACCAGCGGCACCAGCGTGTGATGCGGTATCTGCACCTCGATGCTGTGCAGGATGCTCTGCGTCGGGCTGACGATCAGATCGATGCCCAGCTCGCGGAAGAGCGCCTCGTTGCGTGGGTTGTTGACACGCGCGATGGTCTGCGGCACGTGAAAGCGCGTCTTGGCGACCTGACAAATGACTAGGTTATCCTCGTCGTCGCCTGTCACAGCGATCACGATCTCGGCGCGCGCGCAGCCGATCTCTTCGAGCACCTGCGCCTCGCAGGCGTCGCCGCGGATGATCGAGGCGCCCAGTTCTTTCTTCAGTTGTTCGGTGCGGCGGGGGTCTTTGTCGAGCAGCGCCACCTCGTGTCCCTGCTCGATGAGTCCTTGCGCCAGGTAGTAGCCTACCTGCCCACCGCCGCCCACGATGATATACATGCGTTCCTCATTCTTACATCTCTTAACGCCTGGTGGCGTCCTTACTGCCGGTTGTCGTTCCCTGCGCTGGCGTGGGGCTCTCCTGCTGCGCGCCTCGCAGTGGCACGCTGCGGCCCTCCGCGAGCGACTGCGCCGCTGAGACCAGCGACTTGTTGGGATCGAGCAGCGCGTTGCGTATCAGTTGCGCGCTGACCACGGTGGGGGAGATGCTCTCAAGCCCCAACTCGGTATAGGTCTCCTGGCGCTTGGGGTCGTAGATGCGGCAGATGACGCGCGGAACGTGGAAGGTGTTCTTGGCGATCTGCGCCGCCAGGATGTTGCGGTTATCACCATTGGTGACGGCGACGAAGCAGTCCATTTCCTCGATCCTGGCGCGTCGAAGCACGGCCTCGTCGGTGCCGTCGCCGATCACGTTCGCGCCGGGGAAGTCGCGTCCGAGGCGGGCAAATGCGACGCTGCTGACGTCCATGATGGTCACGTCATGTCCCTCGTTGGCCATCATGTTTGCCAGCGTCGCGCCGACTCTGCCACACCCCATAATCAGTATGCGCATTGGTGTTGTCTTCTCCTGGAATCCAGTGTGGAATCCTGGCGTTCGCGCGCAACCGCTGGCGACCAGTCCGCAGCCGTCGCGCGCAATGCCTCAGGAGAGTATAGCACTGCGGCATCCTCTGTGTTGCATGGCGCATCCAGACAGTTAGAGCGATCAATACGCCTTGGCAAAGATGGCCCACTCCGTCGCGGGACGCCCGCAGTGGATGCAGGCGCCGGAGCCATCGGGCTGCTCCAGCGGCAGACAGCGGATCGTCGCCTGCGTCTCCGCCTTGATCTGCGCCTCGCACTCGGTGTCGCCGCACCACCAGCCCTCAATGAAGCCCATGCGCGCCTTGTCGGCGAGAATTGCCTTGAACTCCTCGTAGTCGCTCACGCGATAGGTGCGCGACCGCTGGAAGGCGAGCGCCTGGTCGTAGAGCGCCTGCTGGACCTCATCCAGCAGTTGCAGGATGCGCTCCGCCACCGAATCCTTGGCGATGGCCTCCTTCGCGCCGCGGTTAGTGCGCGGCACAGCGACGACCTGACCGGCGGCGGCG